>CAZPAE010000063.1:0-9127 GCA_964584455.1 uncultured Thioalkalispiraceae bacterium | reverse complement strand
GCCCAGTTTAGCCATTGGTAGTGTTCGTCTAGGCTTAATTTCCAATCTTGTTGGGCTTGTTCAAATAAATAGTTTGCCGTGGTTTGTACTCGTTCAACTTGCTCCAAATCTACATGATACCGTTTTGCCATGGCTTGGGTACTTTTAGCACGTATATCTTCGTGGTGAATACGACCAAGCAAGTCATGAATCAGTCCTTCGCGCAAGGCACCATCGGAGACACGCATCGATTCAATGCCTAAAGCAATGAACGTGGCATATAAAATAACTAAGCCACCGGCAAAAACAGGCGTGCGTTCTGAATCTAATCCTTTTAGCTGTAATTTTTCCATGTCTCCGGCATCAAGCATGGCCTGAATAATTTTTTCTAAACTGCTTAGGGTAATACCATCTTCACTCCAGCCTTCGGCTTGTACAATTTTATGGATTGCACGGATGGTGCCGGAGGCACCGATAGCTTGTTGCCAGTGGTATTTTTTGAAGCGGGCAATAACCGGTTCAAGCTCTTGGGTTGCCGCAATTTGGGCCTGATTCAGTCGTTTGTTGCTAATGACGCCATCGCTAAAAAAGCGTTGGCTCATGGAAACGCACCCCATGTATAAGCTCTCTAAATATAATGGCGTGAATTGTTCGCCAATAATTAGCTCGGTACTGCCACCGCCAATGTCCATCACTAAGCGGCGGGTATCATCGGCTGCCAAGCTATGGGCAACACCTAAGTAAATCAGTCGGGCTTCTTCTACCCCAGAAATGATGTCGATAGGGTGTCCCAGTTGTTGCTCTGCTTTTTCTATAAACTCGGCTGAGTTTTGGGCGCTGCGTAAAGTGTTTGTGCCAACAATACGGACACAATGGTGGGGGAGATCACGTAGTCGTTGCCCGAATCGGGTTAAGCAGTCTAAGGCACGCTGTTGTGCTTGTTCGGATAATCTTTTTTCCGCATCAATACCAGCAGCAAGGCGGACCATTTCTCGTAGCCGATCCACAACAATAAATTGTTCATTTTGGATACGACAAACAATCATGTGAAAACTATTTGAACCTAAATCAACCGAAGCAACCAGTTCAGGTACTGGTTTCTTACGTAACAGCCATGTCATAAAGCATCCTTGTTAATGAAATATAACGGCGACATGTCAAATAAACGGACATAAAACGGTATGAATTGAGCGAAGATCCACATGAATGGTGGCAGTTTAGCATAAATGTCCTTATATGTTGTCATTCAATTGTCATGAAACCGTCGGTTAAATGTCATACAGCATGCCCATACTTGCCGTAAACATGATATGTGGAACAGACAAATGACTCCTGTCTATCAAATGCGTCCATTGAAGTTTCGTGCGATTTGGATCTCTGATGTTCATCTAGGTTACAAAGGTTGTAAAGCCGATTACCTTCTCGATTTCCTAAAAACCACCGAAACAGAATATTTGTTTCTAGTAGGTGACATTGTTGATGTCTGGTCAATGAAACGTAACATGTTTTGGCCTCAATCACATAACAATGTGGTACGCACCATTCTGGGTAAAGCCAAGCATGGCACTAAAGTCATTTATATTCCTGGTAATCATGATGAACAATTCCGTGATTATGCCGGGATGGTGTTTGGTAATCTAGAGATTCATGAAGAATATGAATATACCACGCTTGATGGACAGCGGGTGTTGATGGTCCATGGCGACAAATATGATGCCGTGATGAAATATGGCAAAGTCTTATCGCTGTTAGGCAATTTAGGCTATGACTTTTTACTGTATGTTAACCGATTATATGATCGTTTACGTCGTAAGTTAGGTTTCTCTTATTGGTCATTAGCCAAATTCATCAAAAGCAAAGTAAAAAATGCCATGAAGCATGTTCATCATTATGAAGAAGTGGTGGCGGCAGACGCGAAACATCATGGCTATGATATGGTCGTTTGCGGTCACATTCACCATGCGGATATTCGTATGATTGACGATGTGTTGTATTGCAATGATGGTGATTGGATTGAACATTGTACGGCATTAGTCGAACGTCAGGATGGAAAAATTGAACTCATTCACTGGTCTGATCGGCAAATTGCGCTGAAAGATGTATCAGGTAGACCCAATATAGCGCAGGTGGCATGAAGATAGCGATTATTACTGACGCTTGGTATCCACAAACCAACGGCGTTGTCACCACATTAAATCGAACCGGCGAATGCCTTAGGCAAATGGGCCATGAGGTAAAATACATTACCCCTGAGCCATTTAAAACCATTCCATTACCTACCTATAAATCGATTCGTTTAGCACTGTTTCCTAAACGTAAAGTGTTCGCCATGTTAGATGCGTTTATGCCAGACGCGGTACATATCGCGACGGAAGGCCCGTTAGGTATGGCTGCCAAGCGCTATTGTAAAAAGCGTGGCCTGAAGTTTACCACGGCGTATCACACGCAATTTCCACAATACGTTCGATTA
Source organism: uncultured Thioalkalispiraceae bacterium (assembly GCA_964584455.1). GTDB lineage: Bacteria > Pseudomonadota > Gammaproteobacteria > UBA6429 > Thiohalophilaceae > CAZPAE01. The sequence continues at coordinate 6,678 of CAZPAE010000063.1, read as the reverse complement.
CGTGCGCCGATTCCGATTTCATTAACCTATGCGATTTTGCGTCGTTTTCACGGTCAGGCACAGCGAACCATGGTACCAACAGAAACGCAACGACAAGAGCTCCTTAAATGGGGATTTAAAAACGTTGTGGTCTGGTCTCGCGGTGTAGATGTGGACTTGTTTAAACCTAGCGATAAAGGGTTTCTCACTGATCCTCGGCCAATTAGTTTGTTTGTTGGGCGGGTGGCTGTCGAGAAAAATATTGAGGCGTTTTTAGACTTAGATTTGCCTGGAACCAAGTATGTGGTTGGCGGTGGCCCGGATCTGGAAGCGCTGTGTGACAAATATCCCAAGGCGAAGTTTGTTGGGTTTAAATATGGGGAAGAGTTGGCAAAACATATTGCCGCAGCTGACGTGTTTGTTTTCCCTTCTCGTACAGATACCTTTGGTTTAGTGATGCTTGAAGCGATGGCCTGTGGTGTACCTGTTGCTGCTTTTCCGGTAGTGGGCCCTATTGATGTGGTCAAACAGGGCGAGACCGGTGTATTAGATGAGGACTTAAAGAAAGCTACATTAGCAGCGCTAGAATTATCGCCTGATGATGCGAGAGCCTATGCGGAACAAAACTCTTGGATGTCTGCTACTGGGCAGTTTTATTCTCATCTTGAATTCAATGAGCGAGATACTGGTTCGATTTCTGATGCGGTATTGGATGGGACTAACGAGTCATAAAACGCGGCCATTTGCTGTGCCATGGTCGGTGCTGTCCAGTTTTGCACATATTGTTTAGCTTCTTTACTTAAACGCTCGCGCAAGAAAGGGTTTTCAATAATCCGTTTCACATTATCCGCAAAGATTTGCGGTTCCTCTGGTGAAACTAAGGCACCTCTACGTGGTGTTAAAATATCGATCGTGCCCATTACTGCAGTGGAAACCACAGGCACACCCAATGCCATCGCTTCAAGTAGTACTAAGCCTTGTGTTTCGGTGCGAGAAGAAAACACAAAGACATCACCGGCACAGTAACAATTTAATAATGCATCGGCTCGCGATAAGTAACCCACAAATAACACATTGTCCGTTAAGCTTTGTTGTTTTACTTGTTTTTTCAGCGAGGCTAAAGCAGGGCCTTCACCTGCAATAATCAGTAACACATTGGGGACAGATTTTTTCAGTTGGCTGAGCATGTTCAAAATAAAATGAATATTTTTCTCATATGCTACCCGGCCAATATGCACTAATACCGGACGCTTAGCATCAACCCCATGTTGTTGGCGAAACTGCTGGCCATCACAGTCTTTAAAATTTTCTAACTCTAAGCCTGTGGGGATAATTTGCATGATTTGGGTGACGCCATAGTTTTTTAATACCGCTTGCATTGCGGTAGAGGGGACCACCACGGCATCGACAGCATTACACTGTTTGCGGGTAAATAGCCGAGCGATAGCACGCATCCAGGGCCTAGGGATGAAGGGCACGTAGTGGTAAAGGTATTCTTCAAAAAAGGTATGGTAGGTTTCAATACAAGGCAGATTAAGCCGGCGGGCCAAATAGGTTCCTAAATAATGTGCCACGAAAGGGGTTTGAATATGAATGATATCGTAGTTGTCGGCTTTGAGCTTTGGCACCAAGGCTTTAATGGCACGGCTTTGCATAAAGCGATCTTCAGGGTCAAATAATACTTTACGTGCCGGGATGCGAATAATATCTTTTTCTTCTGCTTGTTCGCCGTAATCGGGGGCGATTAGGGTAACCTGATGTCCTAATCGAATCAGTTCTTGGCGGAAAATTTGAATGGAAGTAGAAACACCGTTAATACGTGGAAAGTAAACATCCGAGATCATCAATATACGCATACAGACCCCATGCCTGTGTTAATCATATCGCAAAGAGAAATGGGCATTAAAATAGTGTGATGCCTGCTATGGCAGTGAGCAATCCGATTGTCGCACCTGCTAATACATCAGTAGGGTAATGCAAACCTAAAATGACCCGTGACATGGCTACTAGTAAAGTGAATGGAATCAGTATCCAGGTCAAAGCAGGATAAAAGAAGATTAAAATCAAACTAAAGCTTACTGCATGCAAAGTATGGCCTGAGGGAAAGCTATACTGGTCCAATGGACGCGTACCGAGGTGGATATCGCGATTAGCGGCATAAGGGCGTTCACGACTGGTTTTACGCTTAAGTACTTTGTATAACATAAGGTTAACGGTACCCACCGCAACCATGAGTAACGCAATTTGTAGACCATTCCAACCATCTACGAAAGGCAAGCACAGCATTAGGCTGTACCACAATACACCATCGCCAAGGCGACTAATAATGGCAAAAAAGCGCTGAACGACGTAGATATTGCATTTATGCGTGACGCGAAGGCAAAAGGCGAGCTCTAATTCAACAGCACGTTGTAAAAGCGAAGCAGAACGTGGAATAGCCATAGTCTTTTACCTTATTGGGTTTATATAAGTTTGTGCTCAAGACTTGGCAAGTAGATGACAGTACGATGAACAATTTATGACAGGTGGGTCGCTAAGGTCTCTACCCAATGTTGAACTGGGGTATCAGTACCGGCTTGTAAATGATGTTGGCAACCAATATTTGCTGTAACGATATAACTTGGTTGGTGTTGTTGCAAGTGGTGCAACTTATTTTGTTGTAATTGTGTTGATAACTTAGGTTGTAGAATAGAGTAGGTGCCGGCTGAGCCACAGCATAAGTGGCTATCTTGTACTGGCAGCAGTTCAAAGCCTAGCTGTACCAGTAATTGCTCTAATGTTGGTTTAAGCTTTAGACCATGTTGTAAGGTACAAGGTGGATGTAAGGCGACCCGTAGTGGTTTGGTCAGTTTTAGTGGGTTTAAGTCCGATGCTTGGCTAACGACTTCGCTAATATCGCGTACCTTATCGCTAATGGCTTGGGCTTTGTCTGCGTAGCGAGGATCATCCTTAAAGTACTTGGCATAATCTTTTAGCGTGATGCCACAACCACTGGCATTAGACACAATGGCCTCACAGTGTGGATCGGCCAAATAGGGCCACCAAGCATCAATATTCTGCTCCATCACCTTTAACGCTGCTTTATGTTTGTTAGCATGATGCGAGATAGCACCGCAACAGGTCGTTTCAGGCAAACTTATACAGCGTAGGCCGAGTTTATCGAGCACTTTTTCAGTAGCACTATTGATATTGGGATCGAGGGTGGGTTGGACACAACCGGGTAACAGAATGACAAAGCGTTCATGCTGACGAGGATTGACTGTAATGATCGGTGTTGTGTGTGTCGGCAGCTGATATTTTTTCGGTAATAAAGGTTTTAATAAGCCACTGAGCTTGTGGAGTGTTGCAAACCGTTTAGGATGACTTAATACCCAATGTAATAAATGACGTTCAACACGGTTGAACAATGGTCTTGATACTTGCGATTCTACTTGTTGTCGGCCAATATCTAATAGCCGCGCATACTCTACACCGGATGGACAGGTAGTTTCACAACTGCGGCAGGTTAAGCAGCGATCCAAATGAGATAGGGTTTTGTAACTTGCATTTTTGCCCTCGAGTACTTGCTTGATTAAATAAATGCGACCACGTGGTCCATCTAATTCATCACCCAATAATTGGTAAGTAGGGCAAGTGGCGGTACAGAACCCACAGTGCACACAGCTACGTAAGATCCTGTCGGCTTCGCGTCCCTGAGGTGTTTGCTTAAAGCTGTCGATAATTTGGGTTTGCATGGTTAGAAATCTGGGTACATACGGCCAGGGTTAAATAAACAGTTTGGATCCATTGCCAGCTTAAGGTTAAGGTGCAACTCATGTAACTTACCTTCAAGCGGATGAAAGATGTCATCGTTTGCTGTGTTATGGCGAAACAACGTGGCATGCCCACCTAAACTAGCTACTTTCTGCCGAACTTGTTCAGCCGGTAAATCACTGAACAACCAGCGTTGTGCACCACGCCATTCAATTAGTTGTTTTCCTTCTAGTTCTATCGGTGGTGTGTTAGGGGCAATGGACAATCGCCATAAGGGTTTGTCGGATTGAAAAAAGCCCAGAGTTTGTTCGCGCAAGCCATGCCAATAAGCACCGTTATCATCTAATACTTCGCCCCCTAATTGGGTATGGGCGGTTTTAATGGCGGCATGATGCCCTGATAAACGTACTAAGAGTTTGTCTCCATCAAAACAAGTGGCCGTGATCGGGTGAGGTTGGGCACAAAGAGTATTGATATGTTTAATCGCAGTGTTAGCTGGCATTTCATAAACCAATGTCATGTCTTGCACTGGTTTAGGTAACACTTTTAATGACACGTCGGTAATGACACCCAGTGTGCCTAAACTACCGGTCATTAAACGGGAAACATCATAGCCGGCAACATTTTTCATGACCTCGCCACCGAACTGAATTAAATTACCGCGGCCGTTAATGAGTTTAATACCTAATACTGAATCACGGGTAGCACCCGCAAAGGGACGCCGTGGTCCAGATAAACCGCTGGCAACACAGCCCCCTAAGGTCGCCTTATCACCAAAGTAAGGTGGCTCAAATGCCAACATTTGTCCGTGTTCTGCCAAGGTGGTTTCTATTGTTGATAATGCTGTGCCGCAACGTGCGGTGATAACTAGTTCGGTGGGTTCATAATGCACGATACCGTGATGGACGGTAACATCAACCGGGACTGCTTCGGATAACACTTTACGACCATAAAAGTCTTTACTGCCACCGGCACAAATCTGTATTGCTTGTTGATTAGCAAGATGGGTACTGATTTGTTCACAAAGCGTTTCGCTAGCGTCGTAGGACATGGCAAGACAACAGATTAAAATCGTTCCAGTTCAGGGTGAGGTAGTTGACCGTTATGCACATGCATTGCACCTAGTTCGGCGCAGCGATGTAAAGTGGGGACGGCCTTACCCGGATTCAATAAGCTTTCTGGATCAAATGCATATTTGATCGCATGGAATTGTGATAATGCCTCTGTGGAGAATTGCACACACATTTGATTAATTTTCTCGACGCCCACACCGTGTTCGCCAGTGATAGTACCCCCGACTTGGACACAGAGTTCTAGAATCAAACCACCGAGCTCCTCCGTTTTTTGCAATTCCCCCGACACATTTGCATCATATAAAATGAGCGGATGCAGATTCCCATCGCCAGCATGAAATACATTGGCAATGGCTAAACCATATTGTTCAGAGAGTTCACTAATGCGTCGTAACACAGCGGGTAATTGGTGGCGAGGAATGGTGCCATCCATACAGTAATAATCTGGGGCTAACCGACCGACAGCCGGAAATGCGGCTTTACGTCCTTGCCAAAACTGTAGTCGTTCTTGTTCGGTTTGGGCTGTGCGCACTTCTGTTGCACCGGCATTTAAGAATATATCCCGCACTTGCATAACTTGTTCAGAGACTTCATCGTTCGTGCCGTCTAGCTCACATAGCAAAATGGCTGCGGCTTCTGTTGGATAACCCACTTGAACAAAGTCTTCTGCCGCGCGAATAGCTAAGTTATCCATCATTTCTAATCCTGCGGGAATGATACCCTCAGCGATAATCATGCCGACGGCTTCACCGGCTTTGACCACATCATCAAATGCTGCTAATAACACTTGCGCGCGTAATGGGGTGGGTAAGAGTTTGACGGTGACATCAACGATGATCCCTAGCATTCCTTCAGAGCCATTGATCAATGCGAGTAAGTCATACCCGGGACCATCATAACCACTACCGCCTAAGGTCACGAGTTCGCCATCGATAGTTACCATGGTGACTTGCTGAATGTTGTGAACAGTTAAACCGTATTTTAAGCAATGCACGCCGCCTGAGTTTTCTGCCACATTACCGCCAATAGTGCAGGCAATTTGTGATGAAGGATCCGGCGCATAATATAAGCCATATTGTTCTGCCGCTTGACTAATCGCGAGGTTGCGTACACCAGGTTGCACCTTGGCAGTACAGTTAAGCGGATCGATATCCAGTATCTGGTTAAATTTCGCTAGGCTTAGAATTAAACTGTGGCGACTCGGTAAAGCGCCACCGGATAAGCCTGTACCCGCACCGCGTGCAATGACAGGAACATGGTGTGTGTGACAGAGTCGAACAATGGCTTGTACCTGTTCAATAGTTTCGGGGAGTGCTACAACCCAAGGTACATGATGATAGGCAGATAGACCATCACACTCGTAAGGGCGTGTATCTTCGGTTTCGGATAATACAGCAGACGCGGGCAAAATTGATTTAAGTCGGCGAACAAAGCTGGCTTTATTGATTTTGACTATGTTTGCCTGTTGTTGGTGGTTTTGCATGACTTAATCATACCCACACTTGTCTTATAAAACCACTCAACTTGCTCGCTATTCACCGCGTAGTTGTATGGAAATATGATAGGATGCGTCCTAAAAACTAAGGTGGTATATGTTGCGTATTTTGGTGACGGTTGGGTTAGCTAGCGTGATCTGGGTGATCGCTTATAGTTTATCGTTTTATAAAGCGGTAGATTTTTTAGCGATTATTCTAGCATTGCATGCGGGTGTTTATTTTGGGCTCGGACTATTGGATAACCGAACTAATAAGCGATTGTTAGAAGGGGGCGTGGCGATAGGGTTTGTGGTATTAATTTTATTGTCTATGTGGAAGAGTTCCTCTTTGATTATGATTGGTTATGTTGCGCAAATGGTATGGGCCTTATTACATTA
>CAZPAE010000062.1:0-9170 GCA_964584455.1 uncultured Thioalkalispiraceae bacterium | reverse complement strand
CTGATTGCATGGTGATGAAACGATGGCTGATAGGCAAAAACGATGAAATTATAACATACCCGCCCTGATGGCTAAGGCGCCAAATACTGGCGTAAAAAGCCCTCTAAGGCCGCCAAATACCCCTCTGTTATGCGAAAACCCTGATTATGGCTGCCAACCAGCTGAAAAAACTGCTTGGGCGCATTGGCAGCCTGAAATAAACGCCGACCATGCGTATAAGGAATCACCTCGTCATCGGGGCTATGCATCAATAACAGCGGCGAGCTAATTTTCTCTACATTGGCTAAATTGTTGTATTCAATATTGGCCAACCAACGAATCGGTAACCACGGATACAGTTCTGCGCCACGATCGGGAATAGAGGTAAAGGTGGATTCTAGAATCACGGCAGCCGCATCGCGCTGCTGGGCTAGATAGCTTGCTACCCCGCCACCGAGGGAACGACCAAAAATCACGATTTGCTCCGGTCGATATCCCTTTTGCTGAGTGAGATACTGCCATGCGGCTTGTGCATCCACATAAGTACCCTGCTCACTGATTTCACCACTACTTTGACCATAACCACGATAATCAAAAATAAAACTGCTCACCCCTAAACGATGGAATATCTCCAGCGTATCTAAGCGATGGGAAATATTGCCGGCATTGCCATGAAAAATTAGCACCACATAAGGCGATTGCATTTGGGGTACAAACCAGCCCTGCAATTGCACATTGTCTTTGGTGTGTAGCATCACGGTTTCATAGGCCAATGCCCGCTCCGCTGGAGTATGCACAATCTCACGGGTAGGATGTGTTGGGTTATAAACCAGGCTGGACTGGCGCAAATACACCATACTCATCAACACAAGGTACAGGGTACCCCCAGTGACTCCGAGCACTTTTACGTAGTGGTATATGGATTGCCAACTTAACATCTGTTTCTCGGTCATCTAGTGTGCTGATTGCTTCATCATGTCACCACTTAATACCGCTAACAGTAATTGGTGTTGATGTACTGAATCTGTGGTTTGGACAACGATAGACTCAAAATAATAGTCCACCGCAGCCTTCATTTGTGCGATTAAACGGCGATTCACCACAACCGACTGCTGAGCCTCATCATATTCGACTTGTATCTGGGCTGCCGCTGTTTGCAGCGCCTCACGCGCTGATTGAGCACACTCCGATCCACCCGGTGGATACGCGGCTAGTGCATATTCATTAATGGCGCTCACCAAAAACGGTATCGACGAGGCTGGACAGTAGAGTGTTTTGGGCTTCATTATTTATTTTACAATTATTGCTTATTGCATCTATCGGCAAACTGGCATCTTAACTTAGCTTGCTTATAATACTTCGCTTTTACAGCATACGAGATAAGGTCTTGCAGCGTATTATCAACACCTCATTAGACGATTTTGAGAACCAGGTTTTAACTTATTCACAACAATACCCTGTACTTGTGGACTTCTGGGCACAATGGTGTCCGCCCTGCTTGGTTATCGCACCGGTATTGGAACAAGTCGTTACCGAATATGATGAGGAAATACGACTGGCTAAACTTGAGGTAGATGAAGGGGAAAATATGAAACTCGCCGGGCGCTTTCAAGTACGTGGTTTTCCCACCATTATTTTGTTTGTTGATGGAGAAGAAAAAGGGCGTTTTAGTGGTGCTAAGTCTGCTTCAGAAGTCGAACAGTTTCTAGATGGGGTGCTTTAACTCCAGAAAATCATAAATGCTGGTACCATTAACCACAACAATCCCTTGATTAAAAAAAATAAAAACCCGGCTATGCCCACTTTTCTCAACCACGGGACGTATAATTGAAGACGCTGTGACTTTTGCTGTGTTGCTGGGGTTGGCATATCACCGAGCCATATCATAAACCTAGTTATGAATTAGTATCGACCATGTTTGCCAAAAATAAAGTATCTAGCCTGTTTAGAAGTTCAAGGCCTTAAAATAGGGGATCCAATAAAACAGGAAAAATATTGCTAAACAGAAGTTAACTAGCACGATAACCGTATAGTGGGTTCGTAAGGTACCTTGTTTATCACTGCGATAAACCAACCCCATTAAGGTATCTAATAGCAACAACATGAATAAAATAGGCGAAAATACCGGTGCTAGTAAATGGGTCACAACATACCAGCCTTCAACCTCAACCATATCCCCCGGTGTGGGACGTAATAATATATTTACCATTACCACAGCAATAAGTGCCCAACGTAAGGGCCCGAAACTTGCTAATAATGTTGAAGCTGATGTCGAAGTCATAGTTAGTGTTTTGTGGGTTTACTCATTAGTCCAGGATCAAACTCAACCGCCACAGCATTTTTATACTCCTGATCAAAGACTAAATCAAAAGAAATTTGCTCACCTTGCTCATTTGCCTTAACTTGCTTTAAATCGGAAAAACGGTTCGCCAAATAAGCACAAGTCGCCGCGGTTAGGCCCTCATCATCATTGATAATTGACTGAATCAAATGCATTGCCACAAACTGGGCCCGCTGGGTTGAGTCAGGCGAAACGATCGATTCACCGAACAACTCAATACCATTATCCATATCCAGGTCCATCTTATCCAAAAATTGGCGCTGATGCCCCGGCAAACGGACATTGCGATCATACTCAATGACAGATTGGCCATTGATCACAATAATTAACTTATCACTCATAGGTTATTTACGATTCACTAACGAAGGCAGGCAGTATATCGTATATCAAGCGCCAATAGATACTGAGATCAGGTCAGGTTTGCTGCTCTTTTGTCGGGTAATTTTCCAAATAGTGCTCGAACTCATCAATAGCAATGGGGTGGCCAATATAAAAACCCTGGGCATAGTCACATTTCCAGGTTTTTAACCAACTCCACGTTTGGTCATTCTCCACCCCTTCGGCCACCACTTGTAACTCCAAATTATGCGCAAGCTCAATAATAGAATGTACGATGGCAGCATCACTCTCATCATGCATCATGTCGCACACAAACGATTTATCGATCTTCAGCATCGAAACCGGTAATTGTTTTAAATAAACGAGTGAAGAGAAGCCGGTACCAAAATCATCTATCACAACTTGCAGACCCATTTCGGTTAGATTAATGAGTACTTCTTTGGCACGTTCCGGCTCTGCCATCATAACCCGCTCAGTAATTTCTAAGATCAGATAAGCGGGAGGTAAACCCCACTTTTGTAACTTCTGAGCAATGTTCAAACTAATATTGGGATCTTGGATATCCCATACAGATAAGTTAACTGAAATATCCATTTCGTAGCCCTTATCATGCAAGCGCTTGCAATCGCGAATCGCCCTATCCAATACCCATAACGATAGCCGCTTGATAAGTCCTGTTTGTTCTGCAACATTAATAAACTCATCGGGCATGATGAGACCTTGTTTCGGATGTTGCCAACGAATCAATGCTTCTGAACCGGTAATGCGCCCATCAGACATAGATAGCTTAGGTTGGTAATATAAAACAAACTCTTCGTTTTCGATTGCACCACGCAAATCAGACAACACCGAAAGCTGCATGACACTGTGTTCATCTCGTTCTGTATCATAAAGAGTAATACCTGAATTCGAGCGCTTAGCCACATACATAGCAACATCGGCATGTTGTAGTAATGATTCCGCGGTTTCACCATGCTGAGGAAAGATAGCGATCCCGATACTCACACCCACATATAAGGAATGCTCATAGACCTCGTAGACTTTTTCTAACTGTTCATGAATAGCTGTAGCAATTCGAAGTGCATTGGTATCATTCACATTTGACAACAAAATAGCAAACTCATCACCACCTAGGCGTGCAACTGTATCTGAATCGCGTAATACCATACGTAAGCGTGCACCGACCTGTTGTAATAATGCATCACCGGTTTGATGGCCCAGGGTATCATTGATTTCCTTAAAGCGATCAAGATCCAACATTAATAAAGCCAAACTACGTTTACGCCGTTGCGAACTAAGGATAGCTTGATTAAGCCTATCCATTAGTAAAGTTCGGTTAGGTAATGAAGTCAGCGCATCATGCATTGCAATATGCTCTAACGCCAACTGCCTTGAATGAACTTGATGCCGCAATTCAATAAAGGCATCAATTAAGTGACGTATTTCTTCGGTTTTTACATCGGGCAATTCACCTGCGTCACTACCGGTTGCTTCCGCTTTTAAGCTACGTGCGACTTTGCCGATGGGGCGAATAAAGTTAATTTCTAAAACAATAAAGCTCAACACTGATAATAATAAAACAAATAGCGCCATCCCCCATAATGATTGAATAATTGCACGTGAAACATGACGCTGCTCTTCTAAGTCAACATCGGATGATTGCTTTAATGCATCATCAATCATATTCACTTTATCAAACAACTCATTAAACAATGGATTAAAGGTTTCTGTAATTAAAGGTATATCAGCGCGCCAATTACCTTCAGTACTAATTTGTTTGATTTGCTCAAAGCCGGCATACCACTTTGGTGATGCCTTCGCGATTTCCTCAATAGCCCCCTTCACTTCTAAATCATATTTGTACTTGCTATTGTATACCGCCAGTTGATTAACCTTATTACCAAACTCTGTGTAATAAGCCTCGACATCACCAATTTGTTCTTCAAAAGCACTATCGAATAATGAACCAGTACGATTTACTAAAAAAAGCCGATAGGCACTCACAACCTGTAACCAAGTGCTGCGAGTCGATTCTAATAACAACAATAGCTCTAACTGATGTTTAGGCAGTCGTTTTACATTCTTATTCTCAAAATATTGAATAGCTAAATTCGTTTGTACAACAATAGTGCGATTCCGTTCTAACATATCGCCACTAGCAGTACGAATTGCCGGGTACATACGCTTAGCCGTTTCACGTATATCCATGATTTCTCGGCCAGCAGTCCAAATTTTGTTGAGCGTTGGCTTAAGACTGTAAAGCACCGGCATTAAATCACTTTTCTTTGCCCATTCAGTTTCGAGTATGGCATTGGCATGTCTTTGTGCTTGCTCAAACTCAAGCATGAATTGATGACGTGTTTCTTGGCTTGGCGAGAGCAAAAATAAATGTAGCGCATTGTCTGCACCGATAATAGCGCGGCCAAGCTGATGATTAATATCAGCAATTTCTAAACGCTTCTCAATGTGAGTGACATGATCTCGGCTGGTATTATCAATCCATAAACCCGTAAACCAAGTGTAAATAACAATGACACTGGCCAAGAAAAAGACCAGAAAAAGATATTGTTTGCGGATACTGTTTGCAGAGATAAAATTTCTTAGTATGGACATACACTATCATTTAGTATTTAGGCGCACTAATACTATAGACAGTCCGGGTATCTGACTCCAGCAAAATAATAAAAAATCTGCTTTATTGTGATACAGGCGTATTGCTGTTTGCTGTAGCTTGTTTTTTGATGAATTCTTCGATTAATGTGGTGGGGACCGCGCCAGGCTGTGCAGCAAGCAATTTACCGGCCGGATTATAGACTAAAATAGTGGGTGTTCCGACCCACATATGCCCAGTTAAGCCTTCATATAGCGAAACCACCTCGGTCAATTCACCAATAAGATTAGGAAATGTGACATCATGCCGCTCTACAAAGGCTTTTGCAGCAGATAGTTTTTGCTGCCCATCTAACGAAACACCTAATACTTGTATATTTTGGGTCTTATTTTCTTCATGGAATTGGATATATTGCTCAGCTTCAATATTACAAATATGACAATCAGATGCCCACAGCATCACCACGGTCCACTTGCCTTGATTAGTGTAGGTTTCAATGTTGCTTTGCTGCCCGTCTAAAGTACTTAATGCCGCAACAGATAAACTACTTAGACTCAGGAGAATAATAAAAAGATAAATACGGTGTGTCACTGCTAGCATTATGAACCAACCCCATCCGTTGTAATGTATGTGTTTGATAGTGTTTTTTATGTGAAGTTCATTTCTTGTGATCTTTTCGAAGAGAGAATATTATCGATATCCACACCTATCCTCAATAGACAATCATGCAATATTCAACGCCAATCGAAGCAGAACAAGCTTTTTACAAGGCATTTAGCCAACAAGATGTCAGCGCAATGATGGCGATTTGGCTAAATACCGATTATATCGAATGTATTCACCCTGGCAGCCGTCGACTGATCGGCCCACATGCTATTGAGCAAAGCTGGACGGATATTTTCAAGCACGCTGAACCATTGAACTTTCAAGTCGAAACACAACAGCGCACGCAATCCGCACAACTGGCCATTCATACAGTTACAGAATCCATTACACAAACGCTGCCACAACAAATGCTAATCCAAGTTTATGCCACCAATGTTTACGAATTAACACAAGATGGGTGGCGAATGGTTTTACATCACGCCTCGCCAGGTCAAAGCATCGACCTCAACAAACAAGCCGTCCGCCATTAAAGCTTTGTAAATTGTGTTACCAGCGCGATACCATCATTCACTTCAAAGCGAATATTAAAATCATATAGCTGAAATCCATACTCTCGCCGTGTTGTTGACTTGCCAACAGTTTGATAAGCCGGTCTAGGATCTTGTTGTATTAACGCGGTAATCAGTTGCATTAAATCTATTTCCCATGCCTTCGAGGCAATAGCAACCGCCTGTTGTACTGACTCAGAGAAATTGACGCTAACCAGCGTTGAAGGCAGCGTCTTGGTATAGCCTTCTGTTGCGCCTGATACCTGATCCGCATAAGGTAAATAAGGTTTAATATCGAGTACCGGTGTTCCATCCATTAAATCAATGCCGGAAACATGCACGCGTAAATGGCTATCTTGCTGAACAATACGCTCTAGTTTAAAAACAGATAATGCTAAGGAGTTCGGCCTAAAAGGTGAACGTGAAGCAAACACGCCAACACGTGTATTACCGCCTAAGCGTGGCGGACGTACACTGGGCTGCCAGGTTTCCCGCAATGCTTGATGGAAAACACTCACCACCCAAATATGTGAAAAATCTAATAATTGATCAAAGGCTTCTATACGATCATAGGGCGCATGCATTTCGATATATCCGGCTAATTCTGGTACTAGCCCAGATTGCCGCGGTACACCAAACTTCTCTTTACATGGGCAGTGTAATACACCAATGGTATTAAAATTCCATTGCTGAGACATTTTATAATCGTTTTCTGACAAGCTGTTGAATTTCATCATCGGTTAATACAATAGGATTGGTTTTCATGCTACTTCCTCTGGCATTCGCCACAATCTGCGCAATACCCTGCTCATTGACTCCGTATTCTGATAAGCGCGGTAAATTTAATTGCGCGGTCCAATCATGTAACAGCTGAACTAATGCCTCACGCGAAGCGTCGGCAGAAGCATGACGCCGCTCACACAAGATATCACCCAAGCGAGCATACTTTTTTAATCCAATATTGTCTGGCTCGCGCGCTAACATGGTCTCAATATTCAATTGTGTCGCATCGGCCACTAGGCTGCCACACACAACGCCATGGGGTATGGGATAAAATGCCCCTAATGGTGCAGCTAAACCATGTACTGAGCCCAACCCCACTTGTGCAAGCGTGATACCTGACACGAGTGCTGCATAAGCCATTTTATCCTGAGCCTCAACCGCATCAGCCCCCTGCTGATACCATACAATCAAACTATCCCGTGCTGCCCGCAATGCACTCACAGCCAGTGCATCGGTCAGCACATTGGCCCGTAATGAAACATAGGACTCCATCAATTGGGTTAGGGCATCCATACCGTTGGCGGCAATTAATGGCGCTGGACAGCTGGCTAGCAACGCCGGGTCGACCAACGCCACTTGTGCCACCAACGCGTCATCGCGAAATGACTTTTTAAATCCACCGTGCCCTTGCACACTCAATACCGCGTTTTTGGTCGCCTCACTGCCCGTCCCAGCGGTTGTTGGTAGCGCGATGAATGGCACCGCAGGTCCGCTATAAGCCAGCTCTGGACCAACCCCTTCTAGGTAATCCATAACACTGCGTTGGACCTTCAATAACCCGGCTATGGCCTTTGCCGCATCAAGTACGCTACCACCGCCGATACCCACCACAGCATCAAACGACCTATCCGCAAAATGCCGTACCGCCTCATCCACCAACTGGGGGGACGGTTCGTGCTCAACCTGGCATAGCTCCCAACGAATACCCGCCTTGCTTAACTGGGGCTGTAACTCAGACTCAAAATTAATACGCTGTAACGTATGCTGACCGGTCACCAGCAAGATCTGCTGACCATATTGCTGAAGCAAAGTGGGTAATTGGCTTATCACGCCGCGTCCAAATTCAATACGGGGCAACCGGGCAATAGAAAAAGGGGAAAATGACATCATCTTTTTAACTGACTAACTGTTTATTTATCGAAGGCTAAGTATACTTTGCCGCTGAAGCACAGAGATATGGCTGATGTTTATTTATCTACACGGATTCAATAGCAGCGGGCAATCGGCCAAAGGACAATTCTTTGCCGATGAATTTGGTGAATCCAATGTGATTCGACCATCTTATTCCATGGATCCTGATCTGGCCATTGCGAGCTTATCGGAATTGATCAGCACCTTAATGGCCAATTCATTCACAGCTTCCCCCATTTTGATCGGCTCTTCATTAGGGGGCTACTACGCACAATACTTAGCACAGCAGTTTAAGCTGGCGAGTATCTTGATTAATCCAGCGCTAAGGCCAATAGACACTCTGGCCCCGTATGTGGGCAAACAAACCCATTATTACACCCAGCAAGAGTATGAGTTTACAGCAACACATTTAGCCGCATTGGCCAAGTATCATGTGCCGTCCCCCTGCTCAACGGG
The DNA here is from genome assembly GCA_964584455.1 of uncultured Thioalkalispiraceae bacterium. Lineage (GTDB taxonomy): Bacteria > Pseudomonadota > Gammaproteobacteria > UBA6429 > Thiohalophilaceae > CAZPAE01. The sequence continues at coordinate 376 of CAZPAE010000062.1, read as the reverse complement.
TCTACCTTGCTTAGTACTGTTAGATGAAGCAGACGAGCTAATTGATTACCGTATCGCCGAGCAAACTTACCAAGCTTGTGCCCAAATCCATATTTACCCAGGTGGTCACCATCAATTTGCCCACTTAACTGAAGCCGCGACCCAAATCACACACTGTTGTGAACAATTTATGTGAAAAAAGCCACATAATAATAATAGTTATAACTTTTTTTACTATAAATAATCAATAAGTTAGAAAGTTTTAATTGAATGGTCTATTATCTTAGTCAATTAAGTTTCTGTTTTTACTGGTTAATTTTTATTGGTTCTTTCGTAGCCAAATCAGTGGCCGATGTGAGTACTTACCGATAAAATAATAGTTAATGTTGGGTGTTCA
>CAZPAE010000061.1:4753-9254 GCA_964584455.1 uncultured Thioalkalispiraceae bacterium | reverse complement strand
CATTTCACCCCATTGACCGCGCACTTCGGGGCGGCGTAAGGCATTGACTAAGGCACGAGTTTGCTCTTGTAGATCAGATTGTGCTTTGGCCATGGATTCTAATTGTGCATTAAGAGTGCCATAAGCATGTTTGCGATCTTTTTCGATGTGGTGGATTTGTTGTTCTGATTTTTCCAATGCTTCTCGTATCGGTTTAAGCATGGTTTCGATGGCTTTCTCACGATAAGTCAGATCGTCCTGGGCCTTGGTTTGGAATTGTTTGAGGTTTTCCTGGGCTAACTTTAAAAAACTTTCATTATTATTGCGTAGCGCTTGGCTCGAAAGGGCAGAGAAGGTTTCTGAGAGTTGCTGCTTGGTCGCTTCAATGGTTTTTATTTTTTCATCATAGCTTTGTTGCTGCATCTCCAACGTGGTTTTTAGTTGGGTATTTTGATTATGTATTTGGCTAAGCTTACGTTGATAAAAAATAATGCTGAACACAATGCCCAGTAAAATACCGCCTAGTGCCGCTAGAATAAGATAGATTGTGGTATCAGTTAGCATAGTGTGATGTATTATCGATAGTTTGATTGTGGGCTAATAACCAGGGCAGTATATCATCTGGATGCTGAACATAGGCCGTTGATTGCCAATGATCAGGCTGCTCATCAGCACCAATATAACCATATAATGCGGTCATGGTATACATGCCAGCGCGTTTTCCGGCAATAATATCGCGCTCGGCATCACCGATATATAACGTTTCCTCAGGCTCAACCTCACATTGCTGACAGTCATGTAACAAGGGGGCAGGGTGAGGTTTACGCTCTGTTAAGGTATCACCACTGACAACACAACAAGCTTGTTGGTCTGGATCAAGTACCTTCATCAGTGGTTCGGTAAGCCAACTTGGTTTATTCGTGACAATCCCCCAGTGATATTGCTGTGCTGTTAGCGTGGTAATTAGCGGCGCAATGCCAGGAAACAGTTGTGTATGTTGTGCGATGTCTTGTTGATAAAAGTCTAATAGTTGCTGGCGTAAGGTTTCAAATTCGTTGTGTGTTTCATCAATGCCAAACCCGAGTTGTATCAGTGCTTTACCACCGTGGGATACCACAGGACGAATTTGATCGAGCGAGAGCATTGGACGTTGATGGGCCTGTAGTGTCTGATTTAATGCATGGGCTAGATCGGGGGCGGTATCGGCAAAAGTCCCATCCAAATCAAATAAGACAGCTCTGATACGACGTGTCGTCATGTGTGTCAGTTAGCTAATAATAAAGAATAGACCTACCGCGAGCGTGATCGCGACGGCAAAGGTTAAGGCTATTTTTTGTGATTGATAACCGGCTTGTTGTAATGCAAGTAATTGCTGGTTTAATTCATCCGACTTAGACATTTGTTGTGTGTACAACTCAATGTGTTTCTTTGATAAGGTCAAGAGCTGCTCTTGGTTTCTTAAAATAAGATCTAATTGCTGTTGCGGTGTTAAAGGTGTCAATTCAGACATAATCGTTACTTTAGTCGTTGGCTATGGATAATATAGTTAACATCAACATCATAACCCAGGCTGTATTTTTTGGTGAATGGGTTATAAGTCATACCGGTGATTTCTCGTGTATTCAGTTGCGCATCACGCAGCCATTGGGTTAACTCTGATGGCTTAATGAATTTGTTATATTCATGGGTACCCTTAGGTAATAGACGTAGCACATATTCGGCCCCGACAATGGCAAATAAAAATGATTTGGGGTTGCGGTTGATAGTAGAAAAAAACAAATGTCCGCCAGGTTTTACCAGTGTTGCACATGCTTGAATCACTGAGTGTGGTTCGGGTACATGCTCTAACATTTCCAAGCAAGTGACTACATCATATTGTTCTGCATGGGTTTGAGCGAGTGCCTCTGCGGTGGTTTGTTGATAGTCCACTTCTACATTGGATTCATGCTGGTGTAAACGGGCAACCGCTAATGGGGCTTCGCCCATATCTATACCGGTAACATGCGCTCCACGTTGTGCCATGCTTTCGCTGAGGATGCCACCACCACAGCCGACATCTAACACGTGTTTACCTGATAGGTTGGCGCGTCGATCGATGTATTCTAAGCGTAGTGGGTTTATTTCATGTAACGGTTTAAATTCGCTTTGTGGATCCCACCAGCGTGCTGCGAGGGCTTCGAATTTACCGATTTCAGTTTGGTCGACATTGGCGTGTGTTTGACTCATGGCGGTAATGGTTACGTATGGTAAATAGTATTGTAAAGTATAACAGGTCTTTGCCAATCTATTGGTCGGTTATTTTATCCTGCCAGCGATGTGTGTTTTTTGCCAACTCATTGATATCCAGTGTAATTAACTCACGTGAACGCAATAGCTGGCGACCGGCAACCCATACGTCGGTGACTGATTGGCGATTTGCCGCATAGACTAAGTGGGAGACCGGGTTATAAATAGGTAACGACTCAATCTCGTCAATTTTTACGGCAATCAAATCTGCCGCTTTGTCTTTTTCAATTGAGCCAATCTGTTCTTCTAAGCCTAATGCACGTGCGCCATGAATGGTCGCCATACGTAAAATAGTTTCAGCATTGCCCGCTTGTGCATCGTTAGCAACACCCTTGGCTAATAAGGCGGCGGTACGCATTTCACCGAACATATCAAGATCATTGTTACTGGCTACACCATCGGTACCTAGTGCCACGTTAATACCATTATCGATTAATGTTTGCAGTGGACAAAAACCGCTGGCGAGTTTTAGGTTTGATTCGGGACAATGCACAACATGCGCGCCAGCATTGGCATAACTTTTAATATCACTATCGCTTAGTTGTGTCATATGGGCGCTAATCAGTCTAGGTGTGAGTAGGCCGAGTTTGTCTAAGCGTTCTAAAGGGCGTAGTTGATATTGTTGCTCAGATTGGTTGATTTCATCTTGTGTTTCATGCAAATGAATATGAATCGGTATATCCAATTCATCGGCTAAGGTCATAATACGTTGTAATGGTTCATCACTGACTGTGTAAGGGGCGTGTGGGGCAAACATTGTATTGACCAGTGAATGGCTGCGCAACTGATCATGAAGTTGTATGCCTTTATGTAAATATTGGTTCGCATCCTGTGCGTAAGCAGACGGAAAATCAATCGTAATTAAGCCGATCACGGCACGCATGCCGGCATGATCCACAGCGCGTGCGGTACTTTCAGGAAAAAAATACATATCAGCGAAGCAGGTTGTGCCGCCACGCAGCATTTCTGCGCAGGCATGCAAACTGCTGTCATAAACAAATTCGTTACTGACCCACTTATTTTCAACAGGCCAAATATAGTCTTGTAGCCAGGTCATCAGAGGCAGATCATCGGCATAACCACGTAATGGGGTCATTGCCGAATGGGTGTGCGCATTAATGAGGCCAGGCAGCAAAATATGCTGATTAAGTTCGTGATGGGTGGCAGGTGTATATTGTTTTGTTGCCTGCGTGGTGGGGAGCATATCGATAATGCGCCCACCGTGTATGATGACACTGTAATGTTGCCAATAAGTTTGGGCAGGTTCGATGGGAATGACCCAACGCGCATCAATTTGTGTATCCACTTGCATGAGGCAAAGTGTCCGTGAATCAAAATTGACTTGCAAGTCTTTATTTATTCCATACACTTGGCGCATGTCGACACATCATGACACCATTCGCGCCATTCGTTGGCAAGACGATCACTTAGTCCTACTTGATCAACGTTTATTACCCCATCAAGAAACGTATATTGATTACTATGATTGCACCAGTGCAGCCAATGCTATTCGGGACATGGTAGTGCGAGGTGCGCCTGCTATTGGTATTACCGCGGCGTTTGCTGTGGTCTTAGCCGCACGTGAGCGTTTTGCCACAGATCCTGGAAACTGGCAGCAAACAATAGAGACAGATCTCAACATATTGGCGAATGCTCGACCTACAGCAGTCAATTTACATTGGGCAATTCATCGTATGCGTAATGTGATGGCACACATTGAAGGTGATCCCCATGATGTTTTATTAGCCGAAGCGCAGCAGATTCATGAGCAAGATATCCAAGCTAACTACCACATGGCTGAATTGGGTACGGCATTGATTGAGCAAGATGCCACCATATTGACCCATTGTAATGCAGGTGCCTTGGCAACGGGGGGCTATGGAACCGCATTAGGGGTGATTCGTTATGCCCATGCACAAGGTAAACTGAAACAAGTGTACGCCGATGAAACGCGACCTTGGTTACAAGGGGCACGGTTAACTGCCTGGGAGTTATCACGTGATCAGATTCCGGTCCAATTAATTGCCGAAGGTGCAGCCGCAGCGTTAATGCGATTGAAAAAACCAGATTGGGTGATTGTGGGGTCGGATCGGATTGCGGCCAATGGTGATGTTGCCAATAAAATTGGTACCTATAGTTTAGCCGTACTGGCACAACAGCATAATGTGAAAGTGATGGTCGTTGCGCCATGGAGTACCGTGGATCTTGATGCACAAACTGGGGAAGACATTCCTAT
>CAZPAE010000061.1:0-4735 GCA_964584455.1 uncultured Thioalkalispiraceae bacterium | reverse complement strand
TATTATCCATTGGTCAACAAAAGATTGCGCCCACTGAAGTGGCGGCATGGAATCCGGTATTTGATGTGACACCAGCACATTATGTTGATGCCATTGTCACTGAACGTGGTGTCGCACAACGCCAGCCAGGGGAAACCCAATTTAATTTAGCGGCCTTACAAGCTTAAAACTGCTCGATTGATAATCAATTTGTCATTTTTTTCAGTGTTGGTTTTTTTGTGATGTGCACTGTCTAAAGTGAGACAAAATTCACCTCGCGAAATTTATCAGAAACCCATATCGCTTTTCTCAAACTAGATTTATTTGGTCTAGTAGGGGCACACCATGATATAATCTCCGCCCTTAAAGTCTCTGAGAGCGTCTGATAGAAATAACCTTATGACCGAATTTGCAAAAGAAGTCCTACCTATCAATATCGAAGAGGAGATGCGCCAGTCCTATCTAGACTACGCCATGTCCGTCATTGTTGGCCGCGCCTTACCGGATGTGCGCGATGGGCTCAAGCCTGTACATCGACGTGTGCTATATGCCATGCGTGAATTGGGCAATGATTGGAACAAGCCCTATAAAAAATCAGCACGTGTAGTGGGTGACGTCATTGGTAAATATCACCCCCATGGTGACTCTGCGGTTTACGATACGATTGTACGTATGGCCCAGCCTTTTTCTTTGCGTTACATGCTAGTGGATGGTCAAGGTAACTTTGGTTCAGTGGATGGTGATGCTCCTGCGGCGATGCGTTATACCGAAGTGCGGATGGCTAAGATCGCTCATGAACTATTAGCCGATATCGATCGTGAGACTGTTGATTTTGTTCCTAATTATGATGAGTCAGAACAAGAACCGGTTATTTTACCTGCGCGTATACCTAATTTATTAGTAAATGGGTCTGCGGGTATTGCCGTGGGCATGGCTACCAATATCCCGCCACATAATCTAAATGAAGTTATTAATGCCTGCCTGGCCGTTGTTGATAAGCCGGAAATCTCTATTGTCGATTTAATGCAAATTCTACCTGGGCCTGATTTTCCAACCGCCGGTATTATTAATGGTGCCCGTGGTATTGCTGAAGCCTATGCTTCGGGACGTGGTCGTATTTATGTGCGGGCAAAAACAGATGTTGAGATCGATCCGAAAAATGGCAAACAAAGTATTATTGTTACCGAGCTACCTTATCAGGTTAATAAAGCCCGTTTGATCGAACGTATTGCCGAATTAGTTAAAGATAAAAAAATAGAAGGCATTACGGAATTACGTGACGAGTCTGATAAAGACGGTATGCGTGTTGTCATTGAACTGCGCCGGGGTGAAGTGGCAGAAGTTTTATTGAATAACCTATACCAGCATACTCAGTTACAAACGGTATTTGGTATTAACATGGTTGCCTTGGTCGACAACCAGCCAAGGTTGTTAAACCTAAAACAAATTTTAGAAGCCTTTATTCGTCATCGTCGTGAAGTGGTAACACGACGGACAATTTATGATTTACGCAAAGCTCGAGAGCGGGCACATATTTTAGAAGGCTTGGCCGTTGCACTGGCAAATATCGATGAGATTATTGCCATGATTAAAGCAGCGGCATCGCCAGCTGAGGCAAAACAAAAATTAATGGCCACACCATGGAATACTGGCATGGTGGTGCAAATGCTAGAACGTGCTGGTGCAGAAGCGTCACGCCCGGAAGGGTTAAGCGAAGAGTTTGGCTTAGTTGATGGCAAATATAAGTTATCTGATGCGCAGGCCCAAGCCATATTAGAGATGCGTTTGCATCGTTTAACTGGGCTTGAACAAGATAAGATCATCAAAGACTACGAAGAGTTTTTGGTTAAGATCGCTGACCTACTTGATATTCTTGGTTCGGGCGATCGGCTTATGCAAGTGATTCGTGAAGAATTAAACGAAATCAAAGAGCAATATGGTGATGAACGTCGTACCGAGATTATTGCTAGCCAAGAAGACTTAACCATTGAAGACTTGATTACTGAAGAAGATGTGGTTGTCACGTTATCACATGAAGGTTATGCCAAGTCACAGCCTTTAACCGCTTATGCGGCACAGCGTCGTGGTGGTAAAGGCAAAGCAGCAACTTCTGTGAAAGAGCAAGACTTTATTGATAAGTTGTTTGTGGTAAATACACACGATACGATTTTGTGCTTCTCGAATATTGGTAAAGTGTATTGGTTAAAAGTGTATGAGCTTCCACAAGCAGGGCGAACAGCACGTGGTCGTCCTATTGTGAACCTGTTGCCACTGGGTGAAGGCGAGCGCATCAGTGAAATGTTACCGATTCGTGAATACAGTGAAGATAAATATGTTTTCTTCTGTACTCAGCAGGGCACCATTAAGAAAACACCACTAAAAGATTTCTCGCGCCCTCGTTCTTCAGGGATTATCGCTATTGAAATGCGTAAGGATGATCACTTGGTTGGGGTTGAGTTAACCTCAGGTAATCAAGATGTGATTCTATTTAGTAGCAGTGGCAAAGCGATTCGCTTCAATGAGAACGATGTTCGTCCAATGGGACGTAATGCAGTGGGTGTGCGCGGTATCAAGTTAGGTGAAGGCCACAAAGTCATTTCATTAATCTTAGCCGAAGATGGGTTTGTGTTAACTGCAACAGAAAATGGTTATGGTAAACGCACTGCAGTAGCTGATTATCCGGTACATGGCCGGGGTGGTTTAGGTGTCATCTCTATTCAAACCACCGAACGCAATGGTCTTGTAACAGGTGCAGAGCTTGTACATGACGATGATGAAATTATGCTAATTACCAGCGGTGGTACTTTAGTGCGTACTCGGGTTGATGAGATCTCTGTGATGGGACGTAATACCCAAGGTGTAAAACTGATTAGCCTAGATGATGATGAAATGTTATCTGGCATAGAGCGCATTGCCAGCGTCGAGCAAGAACAAGATGACGCAGAATAAATAATATAATCCTGAATACATTTAATTTAATTTCCATGATTTAATTTTGAGGTAAGGAAATCAATGTCACGTTGTTTTAATTTTAGTGCCGGTCCAGCTATGTTACCGGAACCTGTTTTAGCTAAGGCGCAACAAGAAATGCTTGATTGGCAAGGGACAGGTATGTCCGTGATGGAAATGAGCCATCGCAGTAAAGAATTTATGAGTATTGCCAGTACCGCAGAGGCAGACTTACGCGAGTTGATGAATATTTCTGAGGATTATGCCGTATTGTTTTTGCAAGGTGGTGCAACGGCACAGTTCTCAATGATACCGGTTAACTTTTTAGGTGATAAGAAAACAGCAGATTATGTTAATACCGGTGCATGGTCGAAAAAAGCCATTGCGGAAGCCAAACGGTTTTGTGATGTGAATGTGGCGGCGAGTAGTGAAGCAACAAACTTTACCGATATTCCTGCCTTTGATACCTGGCAGTTGAATAAAGATGCCGCTTATCTGCATTACACACCCAATGAAACCATTGGTGGTGTCGAGTTTAACTGGATTCCTGATTCACAGGATGTACCACTGGTTGTGGATATGTCATCAAATATTTTATCTCGCGACATTGATGTGAATCGTTTTGGTTTGATTTATGCCGGAGCACAAAAAAATATTGGCCCTGCGGGTTTAACAATAGTGATTGTACGTAAGGATTTAATGGGACGGGCCTCACCTAATATGCCGAGTACCTATGATTATCAGAAATTGGCAGACAATGATTCGATGTTAAATACACCGCCAACCTATGCATGGTATCTAGCCGGCTTAGTGTTTGATTGGCTAAAGCAACAAGGTGGTGTGTCTGCCATGGCACAAATCAATGAGCGAAAAGCAGGTAAGTTATATGCGGCTATCGATTCATCTGATTTCTATGCGAATCCTGTCGCAAAAGAGTGCCGTTCGTTGATGAATGTACCTTTTACGTTGGCTAATGCAGATTTAGATAAGACTTTCTTGCAAGAAGCACAAGCACAAGGCTTGAAGACGCTCAAAGGCCATCGTTCAGTCGGTGGGATGCGGGCGAGTATTTATAATGCTATGCCTGAGGCAGGTGTCGATGCGCTCATCACATTTATGCAAGACTTTGAGCAACGTCATGGTTAATAGAGTACGAGTATAACGATGTATAAAATTTTAACGCTGAATAATATTTCCCTTGCTGGTATAGAACGATTACCTCGCGATAAGTATGAAGTTGCCTCAGAAATAGGGCACCCTGATGCTATCTTGTTGCGGTCATACAAAATGCATGACATGGCTATTCCTGAAAGTCTAAAAGCAGTAGGTCGTGCTGGTGCGGGCGTTAACAATATTCCGGTGGATAAGTTATCCGGTATGGGTATCCCTGTGTTTAATGCGCCAGGTGCTAATGCTAATGCGGTTAAAGAGCTCGTTTTGGCTGGCATGTTGATTGGTTGTCGTAATTTGGCGATGGCATGGGATTATGTGCGCCAAATTGAATCCAGTGATGATCAAATGAATAAGCTTGTTGAAGCCGGTAAAAAGCAATTCGCTGGTTTTGAATTACCAGGGCGTACTTTAGGAGTGATTGGTTTAGGTGCTATAGGCCGTAGTGTTGCCAATATGGCGCTTGATTTAGGTATGAATGTGATTGGTTATGATCCGGGTTTAACTGTCGAAGGTGCTTGGCAGCTTTCATCGCGGGTTGAGAAAGCGGTGAGTGTGGAGCAAGTTTTCTCTAAAGCGGACTTTATCACTTTTCATGTTCCACTGATTGATGCAACACGGGATCTGTTGAATAAAG
>CAZPAE010000060.1:0-9310 GCA_964584455.1 uncultured Thioalkalispiraceae bacterium | reverse complement strand
TAAAACATCATGCGCGTATGAAAGTCGTTTTTCCTTGAGCCATTGCTTGGGAGAAGCTTGGAACGAAGCTTTGAAATCTCGATTAAAACTCGACAAGCTGCGCCCCGATAAATGTGCCAAATCTTTTACTGTGAGCCGCAATGTCTCTGGGTTTTTCATCAACCTAACGAGATTCCGTTTCGGGGTCATGGTATTGAGGTGTGACAATAATGCCGGTAAACAATGCTGCGGGTTATGCATAGCCATTAAATGCAAAAACTCCTGCAACTTAATATTCAGCAATTCAGATACACAGTTGCCTTGTTGATGGAGTAGATGAATGGAACCAAAGAACGACTTAAGATGTGCGCCTCCGTGAAAAACAGATAGGCTAGATACATTGCTTTTCAACCGAGTAAATTTGGGTTGTGTTTGTAAGTATTGGCTTATTACCGTCTCACTAAAAAACAACAAATAGGCAGTCAATGTATGCTTGGAACTAAAATGATCCGAGTGCAAGTTGAGCCCTTGTGGTAGAAAAAAAGCTGTATCTGCTCCCAGTGTAAATGTCTCATTACTTGGCGTGGTAATAATCTCTTCGCCTTTCTCGATATACACAAAACAAGGGGTATTAGTATAAAACTCAACGTTGACTAAATCGTTTTCTAATTGCTTATAAAAAATGGCTGACTGCCCATCTTGCAATAGAGCAACGACCTCCTGCATTTGAGACAGCGCCTCAGGAATAACCAAAATATTATCTTTGCAATATTCGGATACAGATATCATGAACTAAACAGTCTTTATGCTTAATCACTTTGCCAACAACAAAAGCCCCAATAAATGGGGCTTTGTCATTAATACGGAACTAACATTATATCTGGGCCGTTAGAATGGGATATCATCATCAAAGTCGCCACCAGCCACTGCCATCGCAGGCTCATTACTTTCTACACTCGGTGGTGGCGCACTACCATAATTACTACCGCCTGCACCGGCGCTACCCCGCGAATCTAACATCTGCATTTCGCTGGCAACAATCTCCGTGGTATAACGATCTTGTCCTTGGTTATCTTGCCACTTACGGGTTTGGAGTTTACCTTCGATATAAACTTTTGAGCCTTTCTTGAGATACTCCCCTGCAATCTCGGCAAGGCGACGGAAAAACACAACCCGGTGCCATTCAGTGCGCTCCTGCTGTTCACCGGTATTTTTATCTTTCCAGGACTCAGATGTTGCGATGGTGAGATTAGCGACCGCCTGTCCATTTGGCATATAGCGCATTTCGGGATCGCGCCCCAAGTTGCCCACTAAGATCACTTTATTCACACCTCTAGCCATAATATATCTCCTAAATTCAATAACTTATCGTTTTAATAAGGAACGCTGTCTTCTGTTCAATTAGTCACCGATAGAGTAATCAAGTAATGCTTCTCTGTCCAAGGCTTTCTTATCTACCTTTAGGTAGGCCACACCATCTTCAGGAATCACCACAGACTCTACCACACCCCGAATAGCGTTCAATTTTGCCACCAAGGCCTGGGCAGCGGTTTTATCCATCACCCCCACTCGCAGTAACTCACTGCTCAGATAGGGTGGTTGACGCATGGAGAGGGCTAAGACAAGCCAGATCACCATCAAAATACCATTAACCAAAAATACAGTACTCTCACCGTAGTGGTCACTTACTAACCCCGCCGTAGTCGCCCCCAGAAATGCACCAAAAAATTGGCCACTGGAAAAAGCGCCCATTGCCGTACCTTTATGGGCAGGCGGTGAATATTTAGCCACTAGGGAGGGTAAGCTGGCCTCGAGCAAATTAAATCCCACAAAGAATATCCCTAGCGCTAGGGTAAGCAGCCACCAGTAATGGGTACTTTGCCAAAAAACAAAGCAGGCAATACTCAGCGTCACGACTGCACCAATGAACACCTGCTTCAGCTGGCGTTTCTTCTCGCCCAGAATAATGAAAGGCAAAATCAACACAACCGATAGCGCCATAACGGGTAAGTATACCCACCAGTGATTTTCCACCGAAAACCCGTGCTGATTGACCCAAACCAAGGGTAAGGCAAACAAAGTAGCCGTCATCACGAAGTGGAGAATCAGCACTCCCATATCCAACCGTAGCAATTGTGGGTCCCGTAGCACCTTGCCCAGTAACCCAAACTCAACCTCGGTATCGCGATGAAAACGGGCTGTAACCGGACTAGGCACCACTAAACCCACAATACTAATGCCGACTAAGGCTAACAGTGCGGTGACCCAGAAAATGCCTGTGACGCCAAACCAGCCATGTAAAACTGGCCCGACAACAATGGCAATGGCGAATGATAAGCCAATACTCATACCAATCGTGGCCATCACCTTGAGTCGGTGCTCTTCCCGAGTCAGATCGGCAGCCAAGGCCATCACCGCACCGGCAATCGCCCCCGCGCCTTGTAATGCCCGTCCCACAATCACCCCTTCGATGCTTGTGGCTAAGGCCGCAATGACACTGCCGATGGCAAATACCACCAGTCCGCCCACAATGACCGGTTTACGGCCTAATTTATCGGATAATCGCCCTAATGGAATTTGAAACAATGCCTGAGTCAGACCATAAATCCCGACCGCAATCCCTGCCAAGGTCTTACTAAAGCCATCCAAGTTTTCTGCATAAATAGCAAAAACGGGTAACACCATAAATAACCCCAACATACGCGAGGCAAATATACCGGATAAGGCGAAGGCAACCCGCCGTTCGCCGGCTGTCATGGAGTGCGGATTTTTCACAAGAATTGAGCTACTTCAACAATAATTTATTTTGTGGTTCTTTATGTGTTTAGTTGCTTTGCTTTCTGGCTAGCAGTGGGCGTATATTAACAGGTTTGGATTTGTCTGAGTAAAAGAGTTGTCATGGATACCATCCTGATTCGGGGCGCCCGCACCCATAACCTAAAAAACATTGATTTAGACCTACCGCGCGACAAATTGATCGTGGTAACCGGCTTATCCGGTTCGGGGAAATCATCATTAGCCTTTGACACCATCTATGCCGAAGGGCAACGACGGTATGTGGAATCATTGTCTGCCTATGCCAGACAATTCCTATCGATGATGGAAAAACCCGATGTGGATCATATTGAAGGCTTATCACCGGCCATCTCCATCGAACAAAAATCCACATCTCATAATCCGCGCTCGACGGTAGGAACCATTACCGAGATTTACGATTATCTGCGCTTACTTTATGCCCGCACAGGAGAACCGCGCTGCCCGGAGCATAACATCAAACTGGATGCCCAAACGGTGAGCCAAATGGTGGATCAAATCCTGGACTTAGGCGAAGGCACAAAACTAATGTTATTGGCCCCCATCGTCGAAGGTCGCAAAGGTGAACATGTTCAAGTGTTTGATATGCTCCGCGCTGAAGGCTATATCCGTGCCCGCATTGACGGCAAAGTTGTCGATTTAGATGATACGCCTAAACTGGACTTACGCCGCAAACATACCATTGAAGTGGTGATTGATCGTTTCAAAGTACGTGAGGATATTAAACAACGTTTAGCTGACTCTATCGAAACCGCACTGAATTTAGCCGACGGCAAATGTCGTATTGCTTACATTGATGAGAAAAAAGCGGATTTAATTTTCTCAGCACGGTTTGCCTGCCCTGAATGCGGCTACTCTATATCTGAATTAGAACCTCGCTTATTTTCATTTAATAACCCGGCCGGTGCATGTCCTAGCTGTGATGGCTTAGGGGTTAGACAGTATTTCGATCCGGATCGTGTTGTCAGCCACCCAGAGTTAAGTCTCTCAGAAGGAGCAATTCGTGGTTGGGATCGCCGCAGCATGTACTACTTCCAAATGCTCACTTCACTGAGTAAGCATTATAAGTTTGATATGGATAAGCCCTTTAACAAGCTCACCAAAAAAGTACGCAATATTATTTTAAACGGCAGTGGCGAAGAAGAAATTAAATTTACTTATTACAATGATCGCGGTGGCAAACATTCTAAGAAGCAACCCTTTGAAGGGATTATCCCTAACATGACACGCCGCTATCGTGATACTGATTCCAATGCGGTACGCGAAGAGTTAGCAAAATATTTATCTCATCAATCTTGTCCAGATTGCGGAGGAACCCGTTTAAATGAGGCAGCCCGTCATGTTTATATCGATGATCGCACACTGCCTGAAATTACACATTTACCCATCGAGCATACCAAAGCATTCTTTGAGCAACTGAACCTACCGGGACGGCGCGGTGAAATTGCTAAAAAGATTGTTAAAGAAATTGATGATCGGCTCCGGTTTTTGGTCAATGTAGGTTTAGAGTATCTCACCCTAGATCGCAGTGCTGACACCTTATCCGGTGGTGAAGCACAACGCATTCGTCTCGCCAGTCAAATCGGTGCCGGTTTAGTGGGTGTTATGTATATCCTGGATGAACCTTCCATTGGACTACATCAGCGGGATAATACACGACTCCTCAATACCCTCACTTATCTACGCGACCTGGGTAATACAGTTATTGTGGTAGAACATGATGAAGAAGCTATAACTATGGCGGATCATGTTATTGATATTGGTCCAGGTGCCGGTGTCCATGGTGGTCAAGTGGTTGCCCAAGGGACACCTAAACAAATCATTAAAAACCCTGCCTCATTAACGGGCCAATACCTTTCAGGTCATAAACAAATTCATGTTCCTGAACAACGTACTGAGGCCGATCCAGACCGACAGCTCACCATATATGGTGCCAATGGTAACAACCTTAAGCAGGTTGATGTGAGTATTCCCATTGGTTTGATGACTGCCATCACTGGTGTTTCCGGCTCTGGCAAATCAACCCTTATCAATGACACACTTTATCGCAGTGCGGCAGTAGAAATTAATGGCAGTAGTGCCGAACCGGCACCACACGATAGCATTGAAGGGTTAGATGAATTCGACAAAATCGTTGATATTGATCAAAGCCCAATCGGCCGGACACCGCGTTCAAACCCAGCCACCTATACTGGCTTGTTCACGCCCATACGTGAACTCTTTTCTGGTACTCAAGAAGCGCGATCACGGGGCTATACACCGGGACGCTTTAGCTTTAACGTGAAAGGTGGACGTTGTGAAGCTTGCCAAGGTGATGGAGTGATCAAAGTCGAAATGCATTTCTTGCCCGATATTTATGTCCCTTGCGATATATGTAAAGGTAAACGCTATAACCGTGAAACTCTGGAGATAAAATACAAAGGTCGTAATATTTACGAAGTCCTAGAGATGACTGTAGAAGACGCCCATGAGTTTTTCAGTGCGGTTCCGGTTATCAATCGTAAACTACAAACACTGATCGATGTCGGCTTAAGTTATATTCGTCTAGGACAAAATGCCACAACGCTTTCTGGTGGTGAGGCACAACGTATAAAACTCTCAAGAGAACTATCCAAACGTGATACCGGCAAAACACTTTATATTCTGGATGAACCCACCACTGGTTTACACTTCCATGATATAGAACAATTGCTCCAAGTCTTACATCGATTACGCGATCATGGTAATACCATTATCGTGATTGAACATAACCTTGATGTGATTAAAACCTGTGATTGGATTGTTGACTTAGGTCCCGAGGGAGGTCATAAAGGCGGCGAGATTCTGACAACCGGCACACCAGAGCAAGTGGCTCAACATAGCGCATCACACACCGGGCGTTATTTACGGCCTTTGTTAGAAAAAGCGGGAACCTTAAAGAAAAAACAACAGCGGCGTGCCTGAGCACCCCGCTGTCCTGTTAACTAGAAACGACCGCCGACCACGATACCTGTTGAGCTGGCATCGAATGTTCTTGCTGTTTTACCAAAGTCAGTTAAGCGATCATACTCAATGTCTGTATATTGAATACCAACGTAGGCATTCTCCGTAAAATAATAATCAATTTGGGCTACATAACCTGAGGCATCATCATATCGAGCATTGGCATAACTTGCATCTGATGCAACACCTGAACCATCAAGCTCAATATCCCAGTGATAAGCATAACCACCACCTAAACGCCAATTGCCTACTTTGTAAAATAGCAGAAAATGACTAATATAACGCGAAAAATCAACGCTACCATTATTTCCATCTACAGTATCGTACTTTATTCCAAGATTAAAACGTGATTCAATGCTCTCTCCCATGTCCCAGGCAATGCCCAGATTCAATGAGAAAAACTCGCCTCCCTCAATATCTTCTGTCGATCCATCCTCGAAAGGTACTGTTTCCAATGTATCCCCACCTGAGTGCAAACCAAGTTCAATCATATAATCAAACTCTGCATGCGCAGGCTGTGCCAATAAAAGAAAGCTTGAGCATAAGCTCAATAAATATAAACGAAGTCTCATGATATCCCCCTAAATAAATCGTCCATGTCGGCACTGCACTTTTAACATCTCGTGCTAGCCAAGTAATAAATCCTAGCCAATTTTAGGCTTTTTTAGTCAAAATGAAAACCGGGGTACCCACCTCAAACCCGAGTTTCACATTAGCCGGCGCCTGATTCATGGCAATTTCGAGTAAGCCCATGGAATTTTTATACCAAAATGCCTGCCCCACTTCCTGCTCTGCAAAAACGCGCGTATGTGCTAGCTGAGTATCATTGATGATCAGCTGAGTTAGCTCTGAGCATGATGTTGCAACCAACCCTGTCACGCCATTACCAAAATGATCAATGTAAATAATCTCTGATAATTGTGCTGACCAATCGCTACCGATTATCGCATCACAAGGGGTTGGTTCACTGATCAAATCCTCATTGGCTAGATAACGTAATAAAACCGGCGCAAACAAATCTCGACCATGAAAACTCTGCGACATATTGCTAGGCCGCCATAACACTCGTTGGCAGGTAACCGATTGCGCTTGTGCGACCACCTGGCTTAACAAACCATTATCTGGACCACAGTAAATGATCCCATCGGCTTCAACGATCAATACTTGGCGCTCATCTAATCCAACATCTGGATCCACCACGGCCAAACAAGCATCGCCTACTTTGAACTGTTTGGCTAAACCCGCAAGTAAGTAAGCGCTGGCTTTAGGGTTCAATACTGGCGCATCATGCATTAAGTCAATAACGGGCATATTGGCCGCTCGCAATAATACTGCACTGAGCTCACCAACATAGGGTCCACTATCACCGTAATCTGTAAAAAGATGAATCATCGCAATACCATTAACTCGAAATGAAAATAAATGATATTTCAAACACAAAAAAGCCGGGTAAAAACCCGGCTTTTAAGCAATCACTTAACATCGTGATGTTATTCTTCGTCTGCATCTTCCATAGGACGATCAACAAGCTCAACAATCGCCATAGGAGCATTATCGCCCGTGCGAAAACCACACTTTAAGATACGTAAGTAACCACCTGGACGTGAAGCATAACGTGGACCTATCTCGTTAAACAGCTTGGTCACAGCACTACGGTCACGCATACGATCAAAGGCAAGGCGACGATTCGCAACGTTATCTTCTTTCGCTAAGGTAATAAGAGGTTCTGCAACACGACGTAACTCTTTAGCCTTAGGCAAGGTTGTTTTGATCAACTCATGATCAAACAACGAGTTTGTCATATTACGAAACATCGCTTTACGATGTGAACTATTACGATTTAGCTTTCGGCCACTTTCACGATGACGCATGGTTTTACCCTTATAACTTCAATTATGCCGCAGAATCTGCTTTATCTTTAAGACTTGATGGCGGCCAGTTTTCTAAACGCATACCAAGAGACAAACCGCGTGAAGCAAGCACGTCTTTAATCTCGGTTAATGATTTCTTACCTAAGTTTGGTGTCTTTAATAACTCAACCTCAGTACGTTGAATCAAATCACCAATGTAGTAAATTTGCTCTGCTTTCAAACAGTTTGCCGAACGTACTGTTAACTCTAAATCATCAACTGGACGTAGCAGAATAGGATCAACTTCAGGCTCAGCAGCTTGTGTTTCTTCTTCTTGCTTACCAGATAAGTCAACAAAGGTTGATAGCTGATCTTGCAAGATAGTCGCTGCAGCGCGAATCGCACCTTCAGGATCAATCGTACCGTTTGTCTCTAAATCGATAATTAACTTATCTAAGTCGGTACGCTGTTCAACACGAGCACTATCAACAACATAAGCAATGCGACGTACAGGACTGAAACTAGCATCAATCTGTAAGCGGCCAATAGGACGATCTTCATCATCATCGGCATGGCGCACACTTGAAGGCTCATAACCGCGACCAACGCGAACTTTCAATACCATGTTTAACTCACCAGATTTGGTTAAGTTAGCAATCACATGGTCTGGGTTGATAATTTCAACATTGTGATCAACAGAAATATCACCAGCAGTTACAGGACCTGGACCCTTCTTATTAAGAGTCAAGTTTGCCTCAGTGCCACCTTCCATTTTGATAGCAACACCCTTGAGATTCAATAAAATCTCAACAACGTCTTCTTGTACCCCTTCGATAGAAGTATATTCGTGAAGCACACCTTCAATTTCAGCTTCGACGATGGCACAACCATTCATGGATGACAGCAAAATACGACGCAATGCATTACCTAAGGTGTGTCCAAAACCACGTTCTAATGGTTCTAACACAACACGTGCATGTGTATCGTTGATCTGCTGGACGTCAACAATACGTGGTTTCAGAAAGTCTGAGACTGAGCCCTGCATGAAACGCCCTCTTCTAGGTTAAGAAAAATGTATATACAGCCTGCCACACACAGGCCAATAAAATTACTTGGAATACAATTCCACAACTAAATGTTCATTAATATCTGATGGCAACTCACTACGCTCTGGCGTTGACTTAAAGGTACCTTCCATTTTCTTGAAGTCCACATCAATCCATTCAGCAATACCGCGCTGCTCTGCCGCTTCTAATGCTGCTTTAACACGAAGCTGCTCTTTGCCTTTTTCAGAAATCGCAATCACATCACCTGGCTTGACTTGCATAGACGGGATGTTTGCTTTGCTGCCATTAAGGGTAATCGCATTGTGCCGTACTAATTGGCGTGCTTCTGTGCGTGATGCACCAAAGCCCATACGGAAAACCACATTGTCCAAACGTGACTCGAGCAGCTGTAATAAATTTTCGCCTGTTGAACCTTTGCGACGATCAGCTTGCTGATAGTAGGAACGGAATTGCTTTTCTAAAATACCGTAAATACGACGCAGCTTTTGCTTCTCACGCAACTGGGTGGCGTAATCAGATAAACGTCCGCGCTTTGCACCATGTTGCCCAGGTGGATTAGGGCGTTGTTCAATGGCGCATTTGCTACTAAAGCACTTCTCACCTTTTAAGAAGAGCTTG
>CAZPAE010000059.1:0-9423 GCA_964584455.1 uncultured Thioalkalispiraceae bacterium | reverse complement strand
GCCTTCTGCAACACGTTCAATAATATCGAGAATCACTTTACGAATCCGGATGGCTTCTTCTTTGAGATCTTGGGGTAGTGGTGTACCACCGTGAATCATCATATCCATATTCAATGCATACACCCAAAGATTACCTTGTTTATCTTCTACCAATGATACCCGGCAAGGCAGGTAGGCTGCATAGGAATCACTGTGCTCGACCATTTTCATGGCGGTTAAAGGATTACAGTACATATAAATTTTTAAGAAACGTTGCTTCTCACCGGTCATCAATTCGACTTGGGTCGATAAAGGTAGCTCGCCTACATTCTTAATATTTAACTCACTGGCGACCGATGCCATCACACCTTCCACATCTTCCACAGTTAAGCCTTCTTGCACTTGACGACGCCAAATAGTCGCTTCAGCCGCATTACCGGTTTCCAGTAGGAGCTCACCCATTTCCATATAGGTATCCAGTGCCTTTGGGTCAAAAGCAGAAAACTGCTGATAAAGCGGACCTACTTTGATGAATAACCAAATGACAACAATGATGGCGACTAAACCGACAATCGCTAATATATTTTTGAGTAAGCTCATTATAACTCCTTAACGTTACCCTTAATTGATACCCATACCATTAACCGGACAATTTGTTTGCCTATTCGGTTATGGCAATGGGATAGCATAATACGAAATGATATTTTACCAAACTAGAATAACGACCAATTATTAAAAATACTTAAAAAAACCAACAAAACTATCATGTTGTGCAAAAAATTATAGCTCGCCTCAACACTAGAGGCTATGTGAAGGCGATATCTTAGTTTGTTAGCACCATGTTGATACAGATTGGTTTAATTCGATGGCGGATGTTGTGGTATTGGTGCACCATAGTAACCACGATAATAAGGGTTCGCATAATAACGTGGTGCTTGCCGATAATAAAAATGCCCATAGTAAGCCGGTGGTGGCGGTGGATAAGCCGCATAAGGCCGCCAACCCGGTGGTGGTCCATACTGATAGCCATAAGGGTTTGGCCGATACCCATGTTGCGCAGCGTTAGGATTACTTGCTTTGGCTTCTGCATCACGTTGCCCAGTTGAATGATCCCAATTCGGTTGGGTTGGTATTGATGGATGATGAGAAGGTGGTGGTGAATACGTTGCAATATCAGATTGGCTATTGCTTTCTGCAATCTCAGAGTCTGTGGATTCAAAAACATGACTTAACCACCACCAAGCGATGATCGCCACAAACACAACCAATACAACGGGTAATTTTCCTTTCCAACCAGTCGACTTATTTTCTACCTGTGTAGCATGCTCATCGCGCATGACACCCATTTGCTCTAATTTATCTTTTAATGCTGACTGTTTTTGTTCATCTGATGTTTCCTTTTCCTCACTCATAGCATTTTCCTCCTATTAACTCTCTACTTGCCCCGAAGGACGGGTATATTGATCATTGAGCTTTTGTATAGCTTGATCGGCCTTTTCTAAAATGGCGTGTAATCGACGACGAGTAGAACGGCCCCAACCCACTACATCAGGCCTAAAAATACTACGCAAGAAGCGAGTATTTTTAATCAGCGCCTGTTTAAGAACAGCTTTGTCGTCAATATCCGTATCATTATCTATTGAACGCATCACTGCCCGCAGTGATAGCGCTCGCATAGCTTGGTGCAATAAGAACAACACCACAAACAACACACCTCCTGCACTAATGGGGTACCAAATATCTGTTTGAAGTTTTTCAATAATGAACTGTAGCCAAGGTGCATATTGCTCTTTAGCTTTGAATGCACCGCCCACCACAGCCATGGCAAACAATCCCGCTGTCATCACCCCCAACACCATGACATCACGCCACAACACGCCCCGTTCCCAATCACGAACTAACTGACGTAATCTTGGTATTGTCTGCTGTTCAATATGGCGGGTCATCTGCTCTAAGTTACCCAGCACCCGATAAATACGATCTGTATGCACTTGCTGAATACGTTGCGTAATATTATTTAAACCTTGTTGACGCTGTGTCTCGAGCTGCTCACGCCTTTCATGATCATCGATAGGAACTGCCACCTGTTGATCATAAATAGTAAGAAATTGCTCGGCCGCCAAACCTTGTTGGGATAACGCTTTTTGCCAACCGGCAACAATCTCTTCTACATCACCTTCTGGGGCAAGCGTATCGGTTTGATTAAGAATATAAACAAACTTATCGGCATCTTTACGGGATACTGGCATAACAAACAAATCATCCAGCGCATTGGACATTGCCTCGGTACTTGGATGGCGCACATCAAAAAACAATAACACCAGGTCTGATAAGCCAATGATGTGGTCTGTTATTTGGGCTGCTGCTTCACGCTCGGTATCATCGAACCCAGGGGAGTCAATAAAAATATAGCCACGCAGTTTATCGCTGGGGCAGGTTTTTAGCTGTAAATAAGCGTCCATACTCTCAGCGCTGACTGCATCTAACTCTTCGGCCATGTGATAAAAAGGAAAGCGTGGATCGGCATTTAATGCTACGCCGGGTAAAGTCCGTGACTCACTATTACTGGAATAGCTAATTACCGTAAACTTGTCATCCCCAGCCTGATTCCCAGTATCTTGTAACGCATAATCGATGTAGGTATTAATAAACGTTGATTTGCCCGCCGAGTAAGTACCTAACACCGAGATCAGCGGCCACCAAGGTATTTGTGCCGCATAGGACTGCTCTGGTCGCAACAAACCTAAACGATGGCCAACTTTATCTAACTGCCGAAACCCCTTTATTGCTTCAACCAATAATGGATTTTCGCTTTTCAGGTGTGCCTCTAATTCTTGTAAGTGATGTTTCACTTTACTTCGTTCACTCAACATCGTCTTCCCTCCTCCTTACCAAGGCATAAAGGTATTCATAAATGACATTGGCCGCGACACACTGTTATTCATCACCGAGATATCATGACGCATTTGTCCCATGGACATACTCATATGCCGCATGTGTAATGTCATCTCACGCATGGATGTAGACTGTGAATCCGCTGTTTGTGTCATTACCACCATATTTTGCGATACCGTATCCATGTTCACTGCCACCTTATTCATATTCTCTGCAATCGCTTGCATATTGTTGGCCACCTGATGAACATCTGATGTTAGGTTATAAATCAGATAAAACCCATAAGCCGCTAATAAAATAAACGCAAATAATGAAGGATAGACAATTGCTTCCCAGCGTTTTGCACTGGCAGTAAACGCATTGGATAATGTTTCTAGGCTGCGGCCTAAGCACTCTTCCATTTTCTCAGCTGTATTGATGCCATCTTTGTCTATGCCGTCCCCAACATCATTTGGTTTAGGTGATGTATCGTTATGTTGTTTTTCGTCAGTCATGAAGATTCTCGTTTGAAGTTTATTTATTGAACTAGTTCTTGGCGTAATTTCTCAGCACTTTTTTGATCTAGACCTTGAATAACACGATATAAATACTGTACCTGGCCTGTTTGCCCTTGTGCTAATAAGCGATTAGCTGCTTCATAATAAGCGCTGCCCGCCTGTTTCCATTGGCCTTGGGAATAAAACACATTACCCATCTCACCATACACATTGGGATCATCTGGTTTAACTTGCGTGAGTTTTTTATACAATGAAATAGCCTGGTCTGGTTGACCTTGTAAAAAAGCAAACCGTGCCTCATTCAATAAATCATCTGAAGAGGCGGTTGCCGTTTCAGCCTGCTCAGAAACTTCAGGTGAAGGTGCCTCGACTGGTAACAAGTCCTGTTCCTCTGTTACTTCAGCTACAGCAACTTCGGTGGTGGCTTCTGTCTCATTTGTGGTTGAAGCTATTTCATTTTCATCGGGTGGCTCTTGTACTGGTACTTCCTCATTTATCACTGGCAACTGTGTTGGTAGCGTTGAAGGGACAGGTAGTTCAGGTTCCACAGCGGGTTCATCAGCTGCGATAACCATGGGTGTATCGGGTTGTTGCGGTGATACGTTTTGTTCGGCAACTGGCTGCGGCTCAGTTTGCTCAGAAAAAGTATTGTGCCATTTCTCCGATAGTATATTGGCCCATGCCACTGGCTTTTGTACCACCGCATCAATTTGTGCATTAACTTGGGCAGGGAATAAATGGGTACGATAATAATAGGCTAAGGCTAATACGAGCAATATCAAAATGAATAGCCCATGGCTTAGTAAATAACGTAGTAATTTCATAAAATGTCCTCAGCTAATTTAATTTCTTATTTCCCTTGATACTGGGATATAAACTCTTGGCAAACGCGGAAAACTCTTTTGCCGCTTTACTCTTTCGTGCCAATTCAAAAATCCCCAGCCCTTCACTTAATGAGCGTCGATAAATAGTTCGTTGATATAGACGATGTGGTATTAACTGGATTTGCGGTAGAGTGGATAATAATGCGGCTGTCTCATCGGACTCGCGTATAGCACGATGCGTATCTGCCCGATTCACAAAAGCATATAACGCAGGCCTATGTTCAGTACCTACCGCTTGGTCAACAATTTTTAAAAACCGCTGGGTTGCCCATACATCTGGCTGACTCGGTGGTACAGGAATCACCACTCGGTCAGCAATGGCAATGGCCTGCTCCATCGCTGACATATTCGCCACACCTACATCCACTAAAACCTGACCAGGATGAATAGTTAAGTTGCTATGCAAATTTTCATGATTGCTATATACCACCAGCGGTGGCGTATAACCTTCTTCTTGGCGTACTTGCGCCACATCGCTTAAGGTACGTTGTGGATCTAAATCATAAACCACTACAGGCTGCCCCTTGGCTTGTAACCATAAGCCTAAATTAAAGGTCACTGTACTCTTACCTGAGCCACCTTTTAAATTGGCAACAACGGTAATTAACTTTTGTTGTGCTGTCTCATGCATGATGTTGTGACCTTATTATTGTCATTAACTAATACCCCGCATGTGATTCAACCTGTTTAGGCAATAAATATTCCGGTAGCTGTTGCACTTCTGTATAGTCTGCCGGTATTTGAAATAAACGGGATTGCTGCTTACCTAATTTAATATCACGCAATTCGCGTATAAAACCACCTTGCATTTGTTCACGAATGGCCATTTTTAATTCTGGGTCATACCACTGTAATGATGTAATGCTCTGACCATCTGCTCGTGTCATGGTAATAGACCACTTTTCTGTATGACGACCTTGTAAACGTTCTTGGCCGATAAATTTTGATTCAGTTACGGTACCGTCGGGAAAAAACTCACGCACCGGCATACGCCGAACCACATCAATCCAATGCAAGCTACGATACTGTTGCCCATGTCGCTTTACAGTAAACTCCCATTTTTCTGTCTTTCGCCCATTAATAATTTCTTCGGTTATTTTTTTACACGTGGTATCTGGCATCCCTTTACAAGGTTGATGTCCTGCACCACCGGCGATTAAATTGGAACGATGGGCATAGTTTTGTTTAAGATAAATTTTATTTTTTTCAATCAGTAACACACGTGTCTGCTGCTTAATGTTAAGCACTTCGACAACAGGAATGTTATTAATCTTCGACTCGGTACGAACAGCTTCTTTTGTGACATACATGGTTGCTTGATAGTCTGGTCGCATGGGTGCTTGCTGAATCGCTTGGGCTGAAAACTCCACAGCCACCTCAAATGCTTGTGCAGTACCCAGCATTAACACATTCAATAAACTCAATAACCCGTAAAGCAAAAAGCGCACTGTTTTATCCTTTTCATCCAAACCTATTTGAAATACTGGTCATACACTTCCCTGTGTAATAAACCAGTTTCATGGTTACTTCTTCTCTGCAGGCGGAGCAGGTGGTTGACCATAACCTGGGCCACCCCAGCCTGGACCAGGGCCATAACCCGGACCACCCCATGCTGGACCAGGGCCAGGACCATAACCCGGGCCGCCCCAACCAGGCGCATGTCCATAAGCAGGACCACCCCAACCAGGACCATAGCCACCATAAGGGTAGCCATAACCACCATAGGGATGGTAACTGCCATAACCATAACCCCGGTTGTATGCATTACCACGACCCCAACCTGAGCCACGCATGCTGAAGTCCATATCACCCCAGCCGTCGCCCCAGCCATTGCCGTAACCGTTATTACCCCATGGGCCACCGCCCCAGGGTCCCCACCATGCATTCGCTGATGAAATCGGTAACAGTGTTACCCCAGCGACAGCAGCAACGATGAAGATCTTTTTTAAGTTAGTCATCAGTTTCTCCTTGCCAACTCATTTTCAACATCAGTATGGAATTCCATACCCCTTTCACCCTTTTAGGAATTAACGTAACGAAAACAAAGAGTGAACCATTCATCGTTACGCATTAAACAAGTTCACAAAGTTACACTGCCTATTGATCACTTGTTTAAATTCAAACTATGCCTTTACCAACGACGGTAATGGGGATACCAACTGTTAAACCCCGGGTGTCCCATATACGGGTAGCCATATGGCACACCCGGCATCATAGGTACGCCCATACTGGGGTGACCTAATACCGGGTCTATTCCTAATGGTGCCGTACCATAAGCAAAACTGTTCTGACCTGACATAAAGTGATGTGGTGCATACATAGGGTACATACCGTGATAGGCATAAGCCGCATCCCGTGATAAAGGTCTTGCACCGCGCAAATAACGATGTTGTTGACCACGTGCATCCCTATCGCGGTGATGTTGTTCAACATATGAAGGTTGTGCAGTGGACGGTAAATAAAACAAGTCCCGCTCTGAAACCGGCGCTGGCTGCTTAGGTGGTGCTTTTGGTTTTTGTCGCGTAGGAAAGCGCGCATCTTGTTGCTGCCGAATAACAGAGGACCACCGGTTAGGCCAATGCTCTGGTGAATATGTCACACCATTGCCAGGCGGCTGTGCATAAACTGAGATAATCCCACTCACCCAAAGCATGAGTACTGCTATCACATAATTAAAAAAGGATTTATATGTATTCATTACTTTATCTCTTTGTCAGTACAACCCTTATTGTGGATAGCGACGATACCAAGGTGGTGGATAGCCACCCGGTACAGGTTGATAATAATGTGGCGCACGAGGTTGAGGTTGTTGTGCTGGCGGCACACCGCGTGGATTTGTTCTATATTGTTGGCGTTGGTTTGCTAATGCCTGACGTTGTTGCCAAGCCTGTTTATCAAAGCCTGGCCCTTGCGCCCAATCGGGTCGTGCGGGCCGGTGTTGTTCGCGCTGCTGCCGAATTTTTTGCCATTGTTCCGCACGCTGTTTTTGCATTTGCTGCCATTGTTGTTGCGCTTGTTGTTGCTGTTTTAGAAAGTCAGCATGGCGTTGTTCTCGGTCTTTACTGTTTGCCCAATCAGGTCGTGTAGGTTGTTGCTGTTGGCGCTGTTGCCAGGTTTTTTGCCATTGCTCTGCACGCTGTTTTTGCATTTGCTGCCATTGCTGTTGTGCTTGTTGTTGCTGCTTTAAGCGCTCTGCCTGATGCTTCTCCCAAGCTTGATTGTTCGCGGCAGGTCGCTTTTCCCAATTTGTTTGGGGCATGCCTTGTTGCCAATGCTTTTGCTGTTCTTGCCATTGCTTGTGTTGCTGCGCTTCTTGCTCACGTTGCCATGCCTGCATTTGCGCCCATTGCTGACGCATCGCCTGCTGGTGTTGTTGATGTTGCTGCTGCATTTGTTCATAGTGTTGCTGTTGTAACTTCTGCTGCTGGGCCCATTGCTTTTGCATTTCCTGCATAGCCGCTTGTTGGTCCTGATTGGGTAGTGTTTCAGTTGGAACAGAGCGATAAGGCCCTTTAGGTGGTGGCGCTGAGTTCATAGTTTGTGCATGGAGATACCCGCCGGTCCACGACACCATAATTAATAAAATACTGACTAACCCTTTTGGTAACGTTGGCATTTTCATATTGCTGTCCTCGCTTTCCTAATCCTGTAATAGAATGTTAAATTTCTTTTAACCGTATTCCGCGTCGCTGCTTTGTTACTGAATCACTTTTTGATTTCTTGCTTGCCTTTTTAGTCCGTTTCTTCTTTGCCGTTGGCTTTGGCTGTTCCATCACCGCTTCGTGTTTCACCTGATGTGCTTGGGTTGCTAAATTCGTTTCTGATTTATCCGCCTCACTGGCTGTTACATCATGAGGAGGCGGTGAAGAATCCGGTGGTGGTGTTGAGCCACCACTGTCCGGCTCCGGTGGACTATCATCAGGCTCGCCTTTTGTTCGTTTGGCTAACCACTGTTTGAGCATGATGTAAAAAGCTTGCAGCATTGACATAAGCCATGTGAAAGCAAAGATTATTTTTTGCCATATAGTTAGCCATGCCGGTATGGCCTGCGTGTCTGATGATGGGGGTTGCTCAGGTTGTGGTGATTCAATACCAGCTAACCAATAAAACTGCTTTTGCACGGTAATACACCCTAAGGGAATCACAACTAGGGTCAGCACCGTTGCTACCAAAGTACCGAAGAACAAACTGGCCGCCATGCCAACAAAGATGGGGTCAGAAAACAACATGGCTGCGCCGACCATTAACGTACCGGCCGTAATCAGGATAGGCCGCATCCGGATTTGGCCAGCAATAATTACCGCATCAACAATGTCATTACCAGCCTGCACTTCGTGACTGACAAACTCCACTAACAAAATAGAGTTACGTACAATAATCCCGGCTAAAGCGATGAAACCAATCATAGAGGTAGCCGTAAACTCTGCCCCAATAATAAGATGGCCAGGAATAATCCCGATCAGCGTTAATGGGATCGGCGCCATAATTAACCCGGCTAAGGTAAAGTTCCGAAACTCCCAAACGATCAGCGCATAAATCAGTACCAATGCCGCCATGAAGGCCGCGCCCATATCGCGAAAGGTTTCGTAAGTCACAGTCCATTCGCCACCCCATTCAAACCCGGACTGGTTATCATCTGCCGGGGCACCATAGCGCCCAATGGTCCCGCCTAAAGTTAAGCCGGTAATTTGATGCGCATCTGGAGTACGATAGGTTTTAAGTTGTTCTTCCACAGCATGCATGCCATAGATCGGTGCCCCTAATTTGCCTTCCATTTCTGCGGTAACATACTCAATGGGGCGTAAATCTTTGTGGTAAACAATGGGGTCCTCTTGGGCGAGTGTAAAACGACCTAACTCTCCTAAAGGAATGGAATGACCTGTTGGAGTCATCACTGGCACGGAATATAAATGTGTTACTTGTGAACGCATAGCTAACGGCACTTGCATCACAATATAAGTGGGCTCGCGTACTACTTTGCGTTTAATGTCACCCAGCCTATAGCCACCCATGGCCATATCAAGCTGCTGATTAATCATGTCAACCGAGATGCCATAACGTACAGCCTTTTCTATATCCACCTCAAAGCGCCAGTAGTGATAATCCTCAATCATGTAGTTATCCACATCTACCACATCCTCAGCTTGGATAAACATTTGCGTCATATC
>CAZPAE010000058.1:0-9432 GCA_964584455.1 uncultured Thioalkalispiraceae bacterium | reverse complement strand
CTGAACAGCGCCCTAAGTGAAACCGGTGCTTTGCAGAATGATAGCAAGGTGGAATTAGCATTGGATTTTATTGAGCCGGAAACCACGGAGCGCAGCGATAGTATTAATACCGAACTATCAGAAAAAGCGTTGGATTTAGAAATGGCAGAGTTGGCGAAAAACACCTTACGTTACGAAGCACTGATTCGGGGCTTAGGTAAATTATCTTCCATTAGAGGCATGGCGATTTCGGGAGGTAAAAACTAATGAGTGATTTAAGTATTTTTGATATTAGTGCTAGTGGCATGGCGGTAGAACGCCTACGTATGCAAATCGGCTCTATTAACCTGGCTAATGCCAATACTACGCGCACCCAAAATGGTGAGTTATATAAGCCATTAACTGTGTTGAGTTCACCTAAATATATCAGCCAAGACTTTGAGTCAATGTTAAGCGAGATGAGTTTAAACACAGATATGCCTTTGGGTGTACAAGTGGATAGCATTGAGGAAACGGATGTGAATCCACGCATTGTATTTGACCCATCACATCCGGATGCTGACCAAAATGGCTATGTACGCTATCCCAATGTTAACCCAGTAACGGAAATGGTGAATTTAATCAATATTACGCGTAGTTACGAGGCTAATGTACGGGCATTTAATGCCAGTAAACGCATGTTTCAAACAGCAATGGATATAGGGGGACGCTCATGAACATTAATGGCATAGAGTCAGTTTCGAATTTATTGCCTTCACCTGTGGGGCAAGCAGTAAATAATGCAAAGCCAGAAACCGATTTTGCGTCTTGGTTAAGCCAAGAAGTATCGCTGGCAAACCAACAAATTAACCAGGCAGATGAGAAGCTGCGCGAGTTCGCATTAGGTAAAACCGATAATCTTCACCAGGTGATGATGTCGTTGGAAAAGGCAAAAACATCTTTTGAGTTAGTCGTCGAAGTACGCAATAGGGTACTTGAGGGTTATCAACAGATTATGCGGATGCAAATATAATTTAAATTATAGTAAGGCAAAATAATGGCTATTAAAGATGTAGTAAGTAAAAATTATTCAGAGATGGGGAGCGGCTCCAGAATGATGTTGTTCTTGGGGATGGGGCTGATCGTCATTTTGTTTGTGGGATTACTAGTATTAGTATTCAACAAACAATATGAAGTGTTGTTTTCTGATCTCGAATCTCATGATGCATCCACTATTATCTCAGAGCTTGAAAGTAACAAAATAGAATACAAGCTTGAGAATAATGGTCGTACTATCCTGGTCCAGGAACAGGATGTGCATAAAACCCGTTTAAACGTGGTTAATTCGGTACCAGCACTAAGTGGTGGTGTTGGGTTTGAAATTTTTGATAAAGACGATTTTGGTACCACCGAGTTTGCGCAAAAGATTAATTACCAGCGGGCGCTGCAAGGAGAGTTAGCCAGAACAATCATGGCGCTGAATGAAGTAAAGTTTGCCCGTGTTCATTTAGTATTGCCAGACTCCAGCATCTTTAAACGTAAAAATAATGAAAGTCGGGCATCGGTGACCTTAATGGTGCGCGCAGGACAAAGCCTAGATCAAGATCAAGTCACCGGTATTCAGAAATTAGTTGCTTCTTCTACCCCTGGTTTGAAACCAAGTAATGTGACTATCTTGGACCAAAAAGGGGTGACACTGATTGCGCAAGAGTCAGATGAATACAATACAACGATGGCCAGCAAAAAGCTGCATCGTAAGCAAGAAATAGAAAGCTATTTAACCAAAAAAGCGCAAACTGTATTAGATCAAGCCTTTGGTGCAGCACGTGCCCATGTCACTATTGATGTGGCGCTGGACTTTAATAATATTAAGAAAACCCGCCAACAGGTGATTCCACCTAACGATGATGGCAGCAATATCTACCATAAAAAAGAAGTCCGTATGAAGGGGAATAAAAAACAACAGTCTGATACTTCTCGCTCTACGGTTGAAATTGATTATGAATTAAGTAAAGAAGTAGAAGAAATTGTTTCAACACCAGGCTCGATTAATCGCATGAGTATTGCCATTGTCCTTCCTGAAGGATTATCGGCTGAGCAACATAACTATATTCGTATGATCGTGGGTAATGCGGTTGGTTATGATCGTGACCGCGGTGACTTGATTGCACTATCTTCGGTGATGGAGCAAAGTTTTGCAGCCAAACCTGAACAAACAACACCAATGACGCCTGTTGCTGGTACAACAGTTGAAACTACCTCAATGGCAGAACAATACGATAACCAGTATCTTAGTTGGGCGGCAACAAAAACCGGCTATTTGGTGACATTTGCGACGAAAAACCCAGTCATGACATTTTTTGCCATTGCCGGGTTGTTAATGCTTTTAATCTTAATGCTTCTGATATTGATGTTTCGTCCCAAGGCACCTGCTGCCAGTAAGTCAAGCGTGAATATTTCCGAAGAAGAGCGACACCAGCTGTTATCGGATATTAAAAACTGGTTAGCTGCAGAAGGTAAATAGCATGAGCGACAAAAGCTTAAAGCAACTAGCACTACGGTTATATGCTTACCCTGAGAAGGACCGACAGTGGGTGCTTAGTCGTTTGGAACAACAACAAGCGAAGCAGGTTAGTGCGCTTTTAGAGGATATTGCATCTCACAATATTACCGATAATTACCAAGTAATATTAGAGTCAATTAATAGTGCCCAGGAGCTGGTGTTACAGGAAAAACAAACTGAAGAAGTGGCAGGGTTGATTAAGCAGTTAAATCGTGTAGATCAAGCTAAGCTAATAGATTGTTTAAAAGAAGAAGATTCTTGGGTATTAGCACTGTTGTTTGATTTGTATAAGTGGAAATGGAAAGATGCACTAGAGCAGGCTTTGACTGCTAATAAGAAAATGCAAATCAAGCAGTACCTTAATGGTGACATTGGTAAGGTAAAAGACCAAGTAAAAGTCACGGTACTGAAAATTATTAACGATATGTTAAGTGCTGATCCCATGACGGACATGTTGGATCATGACTACATTGATACCACGATTGAACCGGCTGTAATACAGCATGAAAAAACGGCGACGGCGAAGAAATCCAGATGGTGGAGTAATTTATGGCGGTAATTCTGAAAAAGCCTGCTGTGGATGATAGTGGTAAAAAGAAAATTGATTACCATGGTAACCCTGTATCCGTTGAGCCATCTGTACCGGTGATCGAACCTGAAGCAGTGCTCGAAACGCCGATAGAATCCTTGGACGAAATGGAACAAATCGAGCCAGAGTTAGAACAGTTGGTTGTGGCCCAAGAAGATGATTATATTCATTTAGATGGCAAAATTATTCATCAGGGCGTGACCTATCTAAGTGAAGCGGCCGTAGAGGAGTTAATAACCCAGCGTATTGCCGCTGAGCAAGAAGATATTGCCAAGGCTGCACAAGAGCAAGTCGAAACAGCCAAGCAACAAGGTTATGAAGCAGGTTGTGAGCAAGGGATCACTTTATATGAAGAGCAGCAGGCTGAATTAACTGAGCTTGTGGAAAATATCAATAAAGCATTTGAAACGCAGATTCATGACAACATGGCCATATTGCAAGAGGCGGTGTTTGTTGGCCTAACGCGTGTTTTGGGCGAAAGACTTTCGTTACTTGATGAACGTATGGCTGCGATTAAGACGGTGATCAACGATGTTGCCACATCTAACCCTTTCGTGTTGCGTTTATCTGAGCAAGATTATGCTGCACTACAACAAAATGAGGAGCTGCGTAATACACTGAATGCTGAGCGTATTGTCAGTGATAATCGTGTTGCGGTTGGCGGTTGTATAATTGAAACAGATAAAGGAATTTTTGACGGGCGGTTAGAAGTGCAATTGGCTCGATTGAAAGAAACCATTGGTACAGAGGTCGATGAGTAAAGCGCTTAAAAATATTGTCGCAAACTTAAAACACTGTCGCCTGATACAGCGTGTCGGTACGGTGTCTAAGATCTATGGTCTGGTGGTTGAGTCCACAGGGCCGGATGCCTTTTTAGGCGAAGAATGTGAAATTTTTAATGCTAATTATGGTACCAAAATTAAAGCCGAAGTCGTGGCACTAAAAGATGGCAAAGTATTTCTAATGCCTTATGGTGAAATGCGCGGAGTGAGTTTAGGCAACGAAGTGGTGGCAACCGGGCGTTCAGTTTCGGTTCCAGTGGGTGAACAGTTATTAGGGCGTGTGATTGATGCCTTTGGTCATCCTTTAGACGATAAGCCTAAGCCAAAGTGTTTGTACGAGTATCCATTATATAGCGAGCCCATGAATCCATTATCACGCCAGCGAATTAGCAATATCCTGCAAACCGGCGTGAAAGTGATCGACAGCATGCTAACAATTGGCCAAGGACAGCGAGTGGGGATTTTCTCCGGCAGTGGTGTGGGTAAGAGCTCGCTAGTCGGCATGTTATCGCGCCATACTGAAGCCGATGTAAATGTGATTGCATTAGTTGGTGAGCGCGGGCGTGAAGTACTCGATTTTATTGAAGAGTCTTTAGGTGAGGAAGGTTTAAAAAAATCAGTGGTGGTGGTGGCGACTTCCGATCAGCCAGCATTAACCCGTAGTCATGCCGCGTTAGCGGCTACCTCCATTGCAGAATATTTTCGCGATCAAGGTTTACAAGTAGTACTGACCATGGATTCGTTAACACGTTATGCCATGGCATTACGTGAGATAGGGCTTGCTGTAGGAGAGCCGCCTACCGCACGGGGCTATACTCCCTCGGTGTTTGCCAACTTACCTAAATTACTTGAGCGTTGTGGCACCTCGAATACCGGCGGTGCGATTACCGCATTTTATTCGGTGTTGGTGGAAGGGGATGATATGAATGACCCCATTGCTGACAATGTGCGCGCTATTCTCGACGGTCATATTGTATTGGATCGTAAGTTAGCTAATAAACATGTTTATCCTTCTATTGATATTTTATCCAGTACCAGTCGTCTAATGAATGATTTGGTTAAAACTGAGGAGCTGGACACCGTGGGGCAGGTGAAACGGGCCTATAGTCAGTATGCTGAGTCCAAAGATATGATTGATTTGGGTATGTATAAGCCCGGTGCCAATAATGAGTTGGATTATGCGGTAAAGGTTGTACCTAAAGTACAAGACTATCTTTGCCAGCGGGTAAATGAGTCGGTTTCCCGAACCGATGCATTTAATGAAATTAACACGATTATGCGTGGCTAATGGTATGGCTCAACGTAAAACAGTGAAAACGAGTTTCGATTTATTTGTCGATATCCTGAAAATGGAAAAGGATGAGTGCACTAGTGAGCTATATAAGCTCAATACACGCTTGGAAAAAATGGTACAACAAATAGAAAAAATCGAATCAAGTATTCAGACTTATGAAGAAGATATGCGTCGTGGTGCAGACCAAAAAGGTCAAACCTTTCATATCACGAATTATGAGCTAATTCGAAATAATATCTCTGAATTGCGTACTACCCTAGGGCATTATCGACAAATAGAGAAAAAACTGCGTGCAGACTATGAAGCACAGTTAGCTCAATTACAAGAGAAAGTAAAGTCGCACAATAAAGTAACTGAAAAGCAAGCTATCTCTCGCGAGGAGATTCGCCAAGGTTTAGATAAAAAAGAACAAGCTATTTTGGATGATATGTGGTTGCAAAATAACTGGGAGAATTTACATGGCTAATGTGATCACCAATGTATTTCTTCCTGTGTCTGAGGGTGGTGCTAATACGAAACAGGTATCTTTGAAAGAATCCATGGAATGGAAAAATATCTTTGAGAAAAGTATGCGCGATATATTTACTCAGAATTCAAAACAAGACTATACACCACAGCAACAGATAAGCCGTAATCAAGCGGATAGTCGTAGCCCATTAGCTCATCAAACCGGCGTTGAATCACCCACTTCTGCGGCAACACAAAATACACAAACGGGTAGTTCGCAATCGGCTGCGTCCAGCACACAACTAGCGAATCAGTCTTTACCGGTGCCTGCTTATGGCGAGTTACCGGTAGCGGGTGGTTTAGGACAACTATCGTCATCGTCGAAATCGAGTATGGCAAAACTCGCATTATCCAAC
This sequence comes from uncultured Thioalkalispiraceae bacterium, assembly GCA_964584455.1. Taxonomy (GTDB): domain Bacteria; phylum Pseudomonadota; class Gammaproteobacteria; order UBA6429; family Thiohalophilaceae; genus CAZPAE01. The sequence goes on along the minus strand of CAZPAE010000058.1, from coordinate 3,383 downwards.
CAACCTAATATGTCATATGCGAATTTATCTGCTTTGCAAGGGCGCGAGATGACACAAGCTTTAGCACGATTACATTTGGCGGTGTCTGATAATGAAATTAAAGTTTATGCAAGAAATCATCAGCTTGATGAAAGTGAAATGTTAAAAGTAATAAAAGAATTAGTAGGCACGTTTAATCATAGAGATTACGTGATTAGTGAAATTAAGTATAACGGGAAACGTTTAGCGATCTAACATCGTTAATTTTCAGGAGGTCACTATGGCTGTAGAAAGTATTGGTTCAACCCCTTTATCCTCAACGGATATATCACGGGCGGCGTTAGGGCAAGAAGATTTTCTTGAGATTTTGCTTGCACAATTAACCTTTCAGGATCCACTGGAGCCCATGGATAACCAAGAGTTTATTGCTCAGATGGCGCAATTTACTACCTTAGAGCAGTCACGCCAAACCAATGAGCGGATTGATAATTTGTTATCAGTGCAATCATCATCACAGGCATTGTCATTGTTAGGTCAAAAAGTGGAATTTATTCGTTCAACGGGTAATGTTTTTGGTACCGTTACAACGGTGACCTTTGAGCAAGGGGTGCCACGTTTTTCTGTGTTAGAAGATGGAACAAATCAGCCTTTTCCAGGTGTTAGTTTATCGCAAATTCGTTTAGTCAGAGAGTCAGGCTCATAATAAAGGGGTAGGAACATGTCTATATTAGGTACGATTTATACTGGGTTGTCCGGCATGCTAGGTTTTTCCAAGGGCTTGGATGTGATCAGTGATAATGTTGCTAACATGAATACACCTGGCTTTAAAGGCAGCAATGTTCGGTTTGAAGACTTATTTTATCAACACCATGTTTCTAGCCGTACAGAAGGCAATTTAACTGGCTCGCAGATTGGGAGTGGTGTGAAAGTCGCCGATACATCGGTCAGTTATAACCAAGGTGAAATTCGCAGTACCGGCAATCAAACCGATGCGGCAATCGATGGTAATGGTTATTTTATCTTACTCGATGGTAATGACCGGCTTTATACCCGCGCCGGCCAGTTTGATTTTGATGCCGATGGGTATCTGGTTTCCCAAACTAGTGGCTTGCGTGTGGCAGGGATTAATAGTGCCGGCCAGCTAACTGAAATCAGTGTGGCTGATGTGCGGACCAACCCACCTGTTGCCACCACAGAAGTCAGTTTTCAAAATGCATTGTCTGAGGCAGATACCACTCACGAGATAGATGCGATTACGATATTTGATAGTTCTGGTGATAGCCATACTTTGCGTATGGTGCTAACTGATAATAGTGCAGTAACAGCAAATAGCTGGACATTAGAGGTTTTTGACCAAGATAGTAATTCTATTAGTACCGGTGAGATTCGATTCCAAACAAATGGTACGCCGGCAGTCGGCTTTAATGAGCATCAATTCACTTATACACCGAATAATGGTGCTCCTGTAGATTTACTTTTCTCTTTTGGTAGCCCAGGGTCATTTAGTGGAGTCAGAACAACGCCTGCAGGGAATTCATCTATGGAGGTGCGTAATATTGATGGTTACGGTGTGGGTGCGATTTCCGATCTTACTTTCTCAGATGATGGTCAAATCACGATCACGTATAGTAACGAGCAAAGTGTGGAGACCGATGTATTGGCTTTGGCCTATTTTGAAAACCAACAAGCGTTACGCAAGTTAGGTAGTGGGGTTTTTGTTAATCCTATTGAGCAACAAGTCAGAGTTGGTAAAGCAAATGAAGGTGTATTTGGTGCGATTCGTGGTGCCTCTTTGGAGTTGTCTAATGTAGAACTAACTCAGCAATTTACCGACCTAGTGATTATCCAGCGTGGCTTCCAGTCTTCATCGCAAGTATTGACTGTTGCGAACGAGATGGTGCAGGAACTATTAAATAGCTCAAGAGGCACAGGTTAATTATGCATCGCCCGTATAAACTACCGAATCAAACCGAGATTGCATCGATTCATCGTGGTGTTGAGTCGGCCTTCAAAAAGTGGTGTAACGCTTGGTGCCAAGATGATGCTCTGAGCTATGCGATGGATGTGGAGGCAATTGATAGCACAAGTGCAAGGTTGGTTTTGTGTCAGTCTAAATGGTTAATAGGCGGTTTAGAGAACGGGATACCTATTGGGTTACAGTGGACTGAGCAATTACCGGCCCTTATTTACGATTCATTTGTTAAAATCCCAACGGCATTTAAGCGACGTTTAACGGTAACCACGCCAGTGGCCCACAAATTAGTGAATAGTGCCATGGTATCGCTACTGAATACGGTGGTAAAAGAAGTATTGGATACGGGTGATAATGCAATATCGGTTTCTAAACGTGAGCATGATGCCTTTAGTGCTGATCTGAGTTCACCGGGGGCAGGGTATGTATTAGTAGCATTTGATTTTAATCAGACCGAATCATTGCGTATTGTGATTGATAGTAATTACCTAGCTAATCAAACTGTCAATACAAAAACTCAGCCTGTGTCCGCTACTGCTTTTGATGCTGTTGGACATGGTTTGGTGAAAATCGAAGCCGTGATCGGTACCTCAGAATTAGATGTGAAGGCATTAACCAACTTAGCTGTGGGAGATGTGATTTCGGTAGACAAGAAATTGTCAGATAAAGTGAGTCTGTATATTTCGGGGGAACAGGTATGTCAAGGTTACCTTGGTAAGGTAGGCGAAACCATCTCTGTGAAGGTAGATAATACAATATAGAAAGGTGTAAATATGAATTTGCAACATGATGTGAAAGGTTTGGAATTAGATGAACTATCTGATACCGGTGAGGGCACTGCCCCTATTTTTTCGAAAGGTATCGACTTAGTTAAAAATGTGAAAGTCCAGCTGACTGTTAAGTTAGGCGATACTGAAATGACAGTGGACGAATTGTTTAGTTTGAAGCAAGGTTCTGTGGTGAAGTTAAATAAAGAAACCACTATGCCGGTAGATGTCGAATTAGATGGTAAAGTCATTGCTCGCGGGATGATTGTCGCGGTCGATGATAATTTTGGTATTCAAATTACTGATATTAATCAATCAGCATAATAGGTTTTAAGATACAAATGGGTAAAAAAGCGCTACTAGTGTGTTACATGGCCTTTTGCTTAGGCAGTATCGCTTTTGCCAATGAAGGGGGCGATATACCCTTTAGGCAAGATGCCTACGCCACAGAAAACCTATTATACAAAGTATTATTTATTACATTATTTGTCGGTGTACTCGCTTACGGTATTGTATTTTTGCTGCGTAGATACTATCAGCAAGGTTTGGCGAGTAAAACGACGGCTGGGGGGATTAAGCTATTGGCGTGCAAACGTGTGTCACCACAAGTGACTATCTATCATGTGGAGTTAGATGGAAGGGAAGTTTATTTTGCACAAACAAGT
>CAZPAE010000057.1:765-9447 GCA_964584455.1 uncultured Thioalkalispiraceae bacterium | reverse complement strand
CTTGTATCAAGCTGCAAGGTGGGCTTTATTCGGTTCACGGACCTGGCATAAAAGTCAAAGCCAGCTCAGGCCAGAATCTAGAGCTGAAACTAGATGCTAGAGGTATAGGTAATGCAGGTGTTAAGGTCAGCTATTACTATTATGATGCCGAGGGGAATAATCTTGGTTTTGCTTCAACGGGAATGGATGAGGCACTTAACGCAGTATTCCATACCTATCAACAAACTTTCACCGTTGGAACACCTGCCGCAGGGGTAGTCGATTACATTGTGCCAATTATCTATAACACGTATGGTAATGATGATCCCAATAATATTATTTGGGTAGATAATATTGCTATCACATCAAAAGATTAATATTAATACACAGCATTGAGGAAAGTTTAGGCCAAGAATTTTTAACATCGGCCTGAACTTCCTCCCCTCCTTTTTTTTATAACGTTCTTATCAATTGAAACATTTGTCAGCTTAAAGGCGGACAGAGAGTTTGCTATTTGCAAAACATCAGTCATCGACTTATTAGATAATAAGTAAACTATAAAGTCAGACAGTTTATCGACAATAGCTAGTTTAAGTATAAATAACCAAAAGGAAGGTAGAATGAAAAAGAAAGTGATGAATTTTTTTGTAATATTACTTGGGGTGTTAGGTGTTTTATCAGGTCCATCTGTTTATGCTGCCACAGCATTGTGTAATGTTGATGTAAAAAATCATGGTGCCACAGGCGATGCACAAACAGATGATACATCCAACATTCAAGCCGCAATCAATGCGGCTGCTTTATTAGAAAATCCAACAATTTGTTTTCCTGGCAGTGCTGGGTATAGAGTGACCGACACTATTACTATACCGGCGGGTATATCCGTTACCATGGATAGTGCATTGTTATTTGATGGTGATAACAGTAAACCAGCTTTAGTAATTGGTGATGCGCAGACTAGAAATAGAAACGTCTTATTACAACTTGATGTTCAAAAAGTAAGCCCACTAGATTGGTCAAATGAAGCATCGGTGGGAGTAAGACTCTATAATTTGCATTCCAGTAAAGCGCATATTCGACGCGTGGAGTTCTTTACTATCGGTATCCAAGCTATAGGGGCTAATGGTAAAGGCTTTGGCTACAATGAGGTTGAGCTTGGATGGATTACTGGTAACAAAATAGGCCTTGACCTAACTAACGAAAGCAGCGGTTGGGCTAATGAAAACGTATTTATCAATGGCCGGTTTGGTCAATATACCACACCTTCTATTGCAACAGACCGTATTGGTATTCGTATCACCAGTAGCGATGGTAGCTATAAAAATAACAATAACAATGTATTTATAAAGCCAGCCTTTGAGCTGTGGGACCAGTATGCGGGTAATGGTGAGGCACTGCCGGTCTTAATTGAACATGGTACATTCAATCGGTTTGAATCTTGTCGTAATGAGAGTAACTCAACGACGTTTGCGCGTATTTTAAATGCCTCGAAGTCCAACGAGTTTGATGTTGGTTACGGCGGTGTGGGTCAAATTGACGATAAAACTAACCGACCAAGCAGCGTGGCGCTAGCAAGAGAAGACCGTATTGTTTCTTTATCAGGAGCACCTGCCTTTTTGTCGGGCCCTTTGGCCAAACTAGCTGCACCTTATGATGTCTCAGGTGCAGTGCATATCCCAGGGGTTCATGCTACTGATGTGAATGCTTCGGTATTAAAAGCAATGAGTGGTTTTGTGATTGGTGATGATTATGTTGAAATGCCATGGCCAACAGGTATAGGTGTTTTTGTTGATACGGGTGAGCAGAAAGAGTTAGTGATACGCAAAGAAGCTGTCACTGGCTTTGGTGGTCGAGTTGCCATTCGCGCATTTGATAGCGCAGGTCAGTTATTAGATGGTACTTCTGCCAATCCAGCCTATGTACGTAGTAATCAGTCTTTTTCATGGCGGACAATTTTCTCTGGTGCGTATTATCTAGACTATGATTTTGGCGGTGATCTCTATTTAAATTTACGGCCAGAGGTCGCTAGGGTTAACATCTTATTTGTTGGTGGTTCGACAAATCCTTTACGGATCAAGAGTTTTTCTATTAATGCATTAAATTCAGGCGCACCTTCGGTCTGGCCTGGCTATAAATCAGCAGTGCCTAATGCGAATATATCTCTTGTTGCACCGACACACGCTTGTGAAGTTGGCCAAATTACCTTTAATGCAGCTCCGGCAGTGGGAGAGCCAGTTGGTTGGGTGTGTACTGTAAATACAGGTACTTGGTCTAATTTTGGAACAATAAACTAATTTTTGCCTTAGTTACTATGTACTATGGTCTGTTTATTAGGCCATAGTACACGGCTTAAACTACTCGACCTCATCAACATCGACTTGGCCACTAATGCGGCGGCGTATGTGAGACCAATAGATTCCAATAGCAAGAATAAGACTTAGCACACTCATGACTAAGTAGGTAATGACTTTAGGGGAGTCTGTTTTGAAAACACCCCAGTCAACAAGTAACCAGATTAATGAGGCGAAAAAGCCCAGTCCCAAGAATAAACCAAAAAAGCCTAATGAGTTTTTGGTGGCGCGTAAATAAATTGTCCATACAATGGCGAGGACTACAGCAGTAAATACTTTTAGCGGCAAAGAGCCTGCTTGTCCTTCAATGACCCAATGATAGAAGGAGTAGCCACTGGGGTTGTAAGTGCTGAATACAAGAAATACAGCAAACAAAAGTCGTAAGCCAAAACCTGTCCAAGAGAGTTCATAACGTGCCATGCAGAGTACTCATATCATTTAAATTAGAGGGTAAATTGTGCCATTAATCATAGAATCACGTCTAGCACCGGTTAAAATGATAGCAATACCAGCTAAATCATTGTTCGCAACAAACAAACATGTACTATAGATAAGCATGTGGCAGCAGTAGCTAAGTGTGTGTTTTGTCTGAGGAATGACAAAAATCTCTCTGCTAGCGGGTTTTTGTTGTGAAAACGAGCGAAGAGGCTATATCGCAAAAAGTAAAGTGATATAGTGCTACTGTCCTATCAAAGGTAAGAAATAGATGGTAATCGACAGCTTTTTAATTTTTCTATTACTATACCTACTAATAGCTGTTGTTCTTTTTGGGATGAAATCAACGGCTCAGGTTGGTTTTATATGGATGTTGCTGTTGTATCCAGTTTTTTTTATTGGTGCGTTTTTTACTTCTTTTTTAATACTAGTCTTAGCTTGGTTAGTATTATCGGTAATTAATATGCCTTTGCAAGTGGCTTACTTACGAACACAAAATGTAAAAACCATTCCTTTAACGGTGATATGGGCAAGTTTTTTGCTATGGCCAATACAGTTAGCTGCTCTAGGGTTGAATGTGCGAGATGAACAACGAACTAAGAAAAATCAACGGCGTGTTGAAAAGGAGCTGGGCGAACTTCCTACACAGATAACAGGGACAGTGAGTTTTTTTCATCACATTGATATCGGATCTGGTAAAGATATGGTGTTTCTAGAAGAGTATGATGATGTGGCATTTTATATGGATTCAGCTTTGTTCGATAGTATTGGCGTAGAAGAAGGCAAGGTAGTATCGCTGATGGTAGAACAGCGTAACGGAAGTATTGTTAAGCAAAGAGGTGATATTTTCTGGGCGATTAATGGCAAGTAAGATGGAATAATGTATTTGTTGCTTCCAGATTACCATAATGTCTCTAATTTTCTTTTATCTTTGTTTGATAAAAGTTTGAGTTGCGTTTATTTGTCACCTATATGGCGGACAAAGCTATATGAAAAAATAATCAATAAAATAATAAAACGGTCAATATATTTGATTAAGAAATAGTTTAATGTTTGTTTGCAATTAGCCTATTTTGGTTTGGCCGGTATACAGATAATGTTCTGCGCTATGGGGTAAGTGTAAGATAATATAAGAAATTAAAGAGCAATGTATTTTAACAAGTGTCATAAGTAAGGAGATAAAATGAAGTTAAGTGTTTTTTTGTTCGCTTTATTGGGGTTAACGAGTTTCTCAGCATTGGCAGATTGTCCACAGGCTTTATATCAAAAGTGGTCTCTTAAAAGTCAATCAAAGCAGCTTGATGTGGATTTGAAAAAAGCCAGAATGCCTATGACTTATCATTTTACTAAGGACCAAAAAGCCAACCTCAAGTCGCCTCCTTTTTTGGATGTGACTAGTCCATTTGAGTGTAACGACAATACTATTACGATTAAAAAGACGGTCCCTAGCTATTTGGTAATAAAAAGAATCAGCGAGTCCCAGCTTGTATTAGAAGAGAAAAAAGCGAATAAAGTTTTTTATTTTGAAAAATAATGACTTGCTTGAATCAGTATGGCGACGACTCAGTCGCCATGTTTGACTATCCACTACAGGGGGCTGTGTGAAGCGACGAATAGCATCTATTTTTTTCCTATCTTTTTTCTTATCTGGCCTTGCCCAGGCAAGTAATGTGGGTGTGAATAGGCTAACGCAATATTTGCCAAAACCGGGTTATTATTTGTTTTATAACGCAAAAGATAGTATCGAAATACTTACGGTTACTAAGAGTGAATCCGGTAAGGATGCATTAACATGTATTAAAGAGTGGGATAGTTGTATACAAGTTGGCGAAAAAGGTATTTGGGAAAAAGAAGATGTATGGTTACCGTCAGACCTTGTTGTGGGTAGAAAGTGGCAAGGAGCGGAAAATGTGGTAACAGTTATTCGTGACATTAATGCATCAGTTAAGACGAAGAACAAAGAGTATCAACACTGTCTTGAGCTTGAGGTGTATTATCCTGCGGGTGTTTTAGAAGATAAAGCCGTAGAGGGCCGAGATTATTGGTGCCGACATTATGGTTATGTGAAAATGCAGGTAAAGCGACATGGTAAATATGTGACTGATTTAGTACTTGGCGAGTATTACCCAACAGATAGCCACTTTTCTATTAAACCTAATCAATTACTAGGACGGTGGGAAATATATTCTACTAGTATTACACCTAAAGGTTTACCCAATAAAGAGTTCTACGAATTTAAAACCGATGGTACTGTGAACTATATTGTCGGGGATCGGGTTAGGAATTATGAATATGTTCTTTTACCAGACAGGATCGTGATATTTCGAGAGTATGGGATAACCTTATCTCAAAAAATAGTCTCATTTTCTGCTACCTCCCTTGAACTTGAAGATCAAAACTTAGGTGTACGGTATACATTAAAAAAGTGAGCTAGCTTGTAAAAAAGGACATATGATGATGAAAATAATACTATGTGGGGTTTTATCGGTTTTTCTTTCTTTTCCTGCGTATGCACATACTAGCCGTAATCAGCAAAGCGAAGCTGAAATGCGAGAGGTGATTACCCTTATTGCACTAATGCAAGATTTTCAAAATGAAAAAGCGGGGGACTTAGCTAATTTTATTGAATGTCGTATCGATGACAAGTTGTGGAGTTCGCATGCCATACTAAGGGATAAGGATCGGCATGAAAAGTACACACAAGGCCAGATTAAAGAATTAAACCGCTTACACTTCACAGTGCTCGAAAAGTTACAGGAATATCGAGAAAATAGACCTAATGCCAGATGTGTGGAAAAGTAATTTACCTAGCAAAACCCTATTCGGTTATTTTGTATATTCTGCGTGATAATTATGTATTATCAGTGGTCTCTTTATATTAAGTGATGACTTGATAGGAGGGATTATGAAAAGGCTAATGATACTATTGTTCGTTTGTTTGGGCTTGAGTGCTTGTGCTACAAATGGCAATGTGCAGAATACGGATCTGGCTGCTCAATCACACGTTACTATCCTCATGGCAAATGAAATAAGCATGACTGAAATCAACGGTAAGCGTTTTCAGGGAGAATACACAGAACTGGCTGATGGTATGTACATGGTTTCAGTATCTCCAGGCAAGCATAAATTAACGTTGCGCTATCACCAGCAAACCAGTGGTGTGTTATCTGCTAATTTTGTTGCCGGTCAGTGGTATCAGGTGATGTACGAAAATAGTTCAGGAAGAAATATGTTTAAAATTAAAAGTATTGCGCCGCTAGAAAATCAGCTGGAAGAGCATGATATGTAAAATGGTTTTTAGTATGTATTCATTTACCTGAAGATCATGTTATGGGAACCCTGGTTGCCATTGGAAAAGGTATTAGAGAGGCATGGCCTAAGCCGAGACAATTATCATTAGATGCTATTGTGCCTGTCGTGTAGAATAAACCGATATAAAATGAGTCGCAGAAGAGGAAGGTAGTATGCAAGCATTTGCCATTATTGGTATGGCTTTTGGGGTGATCGGGTTTGTTTTTGGTCTTGTTGCCATGGCTAAGCTAAGTAAGCTGGAGAAACAGCTTGAACAAGCAGGTGTATTGAATCGCTTAGTGGATTAATTTATATAGAAAAGGGCGAGAATCCTATGATTTCTCGCCCAATTGACGACTATCCTGCTTCTTGCCATTGTTCCTCGCTATCGTTGATCGCCACTTGCTGTGGTGTTTTCATAGTAACCAGTTCTTCTGCGCTGGTAGGATGAATAGCAATGGTACTATCAAAGTCTGCCTTGGTTGCACCCATTTTAAGCGCAACTGCAAAACCTTGTAGCATTTCATCAGCGCCATCACCAATGATGTGAATACCAACTATTGTTTGGTTTTCGCCAACACAAATCAATTTCATTGCCGTGGTTGAACCTTGAGGGGATAAGGCATACCGCATTGGCGTGAACGCAGTTTGATAAACTGTGACATCATTAGCATATTGTTGACGTGCTTGTGTTTCATCTAAACCGACAGTTGCAATAGGCGGATGTGAAAATACAACACTGGGTATGTTTTGGTAATCGACCTTATGCTTAGGTTTATTGCTAAATAAGCGTTCAGCTAGGGTGCGTCCTGCTGCAATGGCAACTGGGGTTAGGGGCATTTTCCCTGTTACATCACCAATAGCATAAATACCCGGTATGTTCGTGTTCTCATACTCATCGACAGGAATAATACCATTGGCTTGCACTGTGACACCTGCGGCTTCAAGCTGTAACATTTGTGTATTAGGGCGACGACCCACTGCCCAGATAACCGTATCAAAACCAGTAATCACATCATCAGTTGAGTGTACCGTTATGGTTTGGTCTTTATGCGATAATGCTGTGACTTGAAATGTGGTTCGCAGTTTTATTTTCTGTTTTTGCATTTCATCTTCGAGGGTTTGGCTTATCATTGGATCAAAACGTTCCATAATCCGGTTTTCCAGCGCGATTAATGTTACTTCTGAGCCTAATGCGCTTAAAACCCCACTGAGTTCAACACCAATATAACCACCGCCAATTACAGCAACCCGTTTGGGTAAGTCAGATAATTGGAAAAAACCGTCCGAGCTAATGCCAAGTTCTGCTCCGGGTACAGGTGGCACAATGGGTTGCCCACCAGTTGCAATGACGATGTGATCAGCTATGTATTGCTTACCATCGACTTCAATCGTATGTTGATCAACAAAGTGGGCTTGACCCTGAATATAGTCAATACCGTTTTGAGTAACATAACTATCCCAGTATTGGTTGATATTATTGATGTAATTTTCTCGTTTAGTAATCAGATGAGCCCAATTAGTTTTGCCCCGTTGGCTTGGGATACCAAAGTCATTGGCATCGTCACTAGCATGGGCAAGATTGGCGGCATACCACATGACTTTTTTGGGTACGCAGCCGTTATTAACACAGGTACCCCCGATTTTTTTAGCCTCGATAACGGCAACACGTTGGCCCAATTGTGCTGCCTGTTCGGCAACGGCAAGTCCACCACTGCCACCGCCAATGGCGATTAGATCGTAATGTTGTTGCATTTTATTCTCCTGGCAATCCTTAAAATAGGTGGCTCTAAAAGAGCCACCATTGTACTTATGCTGTAGCAGTAAAAGGTGAGAAGTCTTGCTTCACTATTAAGCTGCGTTACTTTTAGCAAGGTAGCGTGCTAAGTCTTCAGAGCCACCAATGTGTTCACCATTAATGAAAACTTGAGGAACGGTAGACATACCAGAGACAGCACGTAACGTGGCTTCAGTGTAGTCTTGGTTTAATACCCACTCTTCGAATTGGATATCTGCATCATGCAACATGCCTTTTGCTCGAACACAGTATTCACAACCTTGACGAGTGAAGACGGTGATGTCTTTTGGTTTTTCTGCATTGGGTGCAATGTGTGCTAACATTGTATCCGCATCAGAGACTTCAAATGGATCGCCCGGTTTATTCGGTTCAATAAACATTTTTTCAACCACACCATCTTTAACAAGCATAGAGTAGCGCCATGAGCGTTTACCAAAACCTAAATCTTCCTTATCCACTAACATTCCCATGCCTTCACTAAAGTGACCATTACCATCGGGCATGAAAGTAATATTGTCCGCATTCTGTTCTGCCTTCCATTCGTTCATCACGAAAGCATCATTAACTGAGACACAGATAATTTCATCAATGCCATGTTGCTTGAATGTGGCGGCAAGTTGGTTATAGCGCGGCACATGAGTCGAAGAACAAGTGGGGGTGAATGCACCAGGTAATGAGAATACAATGACCGTCTTATTTTTGAAGATGTCATCGCTGGTAACATTGACCCACTCATGTTGGCGACGAGTACGGAAAGTAACTTGTGGAACAGATTGGCCTTCACGATTATCAAACATATTGTATTTCTCCTATAGATTTAGTTAGCGT
>CAZPAE010000057.1:0-729 GCA_964584455.1 uncultured Thioalkalispiraceae bacterium | reverse complement strand
TCGTTTCCAAACCAACTCGTGAAAGTGATAGGCGACGGTGTTGATAGCAGGTTCTATTAAGGCAATGGCCCCACCGACTAACAAGCTACCGGTCATTAAGTAACCTACTGTGAAGGCCACACAGAAATGAACAATGGCAAAGCTTATGGTTTTAGTCATCATCACTCTATCTCCTTTACGTTGGTTCTTGGTGTTGAATCTGGGGTAATTATCGGGTCGCTAGAGTGATATATGAAATCGTTTATTTTTATTAAAATAATCGTCAAAACCTATTATTCTAGATTTGGCCAGTTATGATATTGTCAGTGAGTCTATACAAATCAATCATTTGGGCTGGATCAACGTTATGCAGAATCAACCGGGTATTCTCGCGCAAGAAACCAAACTAGCGCGCTATCTCACTTTTTCTATTAGTGCACCGCAAGAGGCGGCAATGGCTCTGAGGGCACTAGCAGATAACATGGATTTGGAGAAAACCGTGGTTGGTATTGGTTCTGTGGTAACAGCCTCATTAAATAAGCCTGTTTCTGGGTTGCGTGTCTTTCCCGCTCAGGTAGGTACTAGTGTCGATATTCCGTCCACGCCGGCAGCGTTGTGGTGCTGGCTACGGGGTGATGATAGAGGTGAGTTATTTCATCGTTCACGCCAGATTGAGGCGCTATTGTCACCTGGTTTTGTGTTAAGCGATGTTACTGATGCTTTTCAGTATGATGAAAATCGTGACTTAAG
>CAZPAE010000056.1:0-9597 GCA_964584455.1 uncultured Thioalkalispiraceae bacterium | reverse complement strand
TCCGGGCGTATCTTCCAGCCCGTCTGCACTTTGCAGCACGTTGAGCTGGTCCGGGTTACTGTTGGCGAGTACGGTTGCGTTGACCAACCAGGCGATCAGGAACAACCATCGATGAGTGACAGGCACGTTAATATTATTAATTAGGATTAATAAAAACAGACCTTAAAAAGCCAGATAATCCACATCGTTAAATTATCCAGCTTTTTAGGTCACAATAAAGTGAGATGTACCATCCCTTAAAACTGGTACTTCACTTTTAAACTGATATTTCTTGGCTCGCCATAAGCATACTGATTAAAAAAACCAATTTGGCTAAAATATTTTTCATCGAATAAGTTATCAATATTAAGTTGTGCTGAAAGCTGCTCATCAATGTCATAACGCGCCATGAGATTAACTAAACTATAAGCTTTTTGTTCAAGCCTTTCTGGCTGACTCGTCACAGGATTGGTTGTATCAACATAGTTGTTGCCTTCCCAGTTTACACCACCACCAACGGTAAGCTTGTTCCAATCACCTGGCAGGTTATATGTTGTAAATAATTTTAATAGCTTACGAGGATGATCGGTATTAACATCTTGACCACTGGCATCTTCCGCCTCGAACTTAGTAAAACTAAAGCTAATATCCCAGCGTGGTGTTATGTTGCCGATAACCTCAAATTCATAACCTTCACTCACTGCCCCTTTAGCAGCTACATACGCGGCTGAAGTGGTACCTGGTACAAAAACCCCATCGGGATCAAGTTGGGCAAGGTTATCTTGCTCAATACGGAAAATAGTGGCTGTGGTATTTAGTTTGCCACTTAAATACGCACTCTTTAAACCTAGCTCATAACTTTTTCCGGTAATAGGGTCAAGAAAAGCACCATTGCGGTCTTGATTATTCTGTGGTTGGAATATTTCTGTATAACTAGCATAAACGGTATGCATATCATTTAAATCATACAAACCACCCGCATAAGGAGTAAAGACGTTATCACCATAATTGACCGCTGTACCGTTACTGGTGCCGACCTCTTCCCAGTCGGTTATACGTCCACCTAAAATCACTTTGAGTTTTTCAGTTAACGACAAACGGGTAGCAGCATAAAACCCTTTTTGCTCCGTTGTAACATCAATACCTTTGGTACGTGCCCCCCAGATTGGTTCTGGATAAGAGCCATCCCAATTGTAAAAATTCCCTACTGAAGCTACACCTGTACTCGCATAACTATAAGTAACATGTTCTTGTTTACTATTGGATGCACCCAAGATAAGCTCATGCTCACGACCAAGCCAATTAAAGTAACCAGTTAACTGTAAATCAATATTATTTTGTTCACGCGTACTATCATAGCGTGCCGGGAACGGGTTAAGACCTAGCCCTGTTGTTCTATCTAATTGCCCAAATAGGAATAACAAATGTAGATCACCCACATTTTCGAAATGATTTGCACTTAATTTTATTTCCCAATCTTGAGCAAATTTGTGGCTTAAATTGACAAAGTAGCTTTTATTGGTTGATGCCCATGAGCTCCACTTCGCCGCTGTGGTCTTAGAGCGATCCCAATCGGTACGCGTACCGTCGCTAAACCATGTGGGTAAACCACCCCACCTGCTTGCGGTAGGATCGTTATCTTGATAGCTTGCCCCAATGCTTAATAAAGTGCGCTCCGTCAGATCCGCATCGAGAACAGCATAGAACACCTGTTTTTTCTCTTCGGCAAAATCCACATAAGACTCACCATCCTCATAACTTGCCACTATACGGCCACGCACAGAACCATCATGATTTAATGGTGTACTTAAGTCTGTCGTTGCATTGTAGGTGTTCCAGCGACTCACGCCTAAAGAGACTGAGCCGGTAAACTCTTTACTGTCCGCGTGTTTGCGTACTAAGTTGATAGAAGCCGAAGGATTCCCTGCCCCCGTCAATAAACCTGTTGCACCACGTACAACTTCCACACGCTCATAAAGCGAGGTATCCGTTTGAGTTTCTCCGGCACTCCAACCTGCATCCCAAGTAATCGGAACACCATCAATTTGATAATTATCAATATCAAAGCCCCGTGCTGCAAAACCATGGCGTGAACTATCAAACTCTTTTGCAGAAACACCCGTTGCATTGATAACAACATCCGTTAATGAGCGCATATCTTGGTCTTCAATCCGCTGTTGTGTTATCACACTGACTGACTGTGGTGTCTCTTGTGCCGATAAGCCTAAACCGGTACCCGTATTTAATTGATCAGTCGTATAGTCCGATTTAATGCCGGTGGCACTCACTTGCACGGTAGGTAATTTTGTTGCGTTACTATCTATCTCAATTAACGTCAACATTGTGCCATTAATACGATATGTCAGGCCTGTATTGGCTAATAATATGTCTAAAGCTTGGTGTATGCTCAATACGCCTTGCACGCCAGCAGTACGTTTATTGGCAAGCATGGCGGTATCGGTTGAGATTTGTAATCCAGATTGTTTGCCAAACTCAATCATCGCTTCCCCTAAAGGCTGGGCAGCAATATTGTAATTATGTGTTTCTGACGTGTGGCTCGCTGTTCCACTGGTTTCAGCCATACTGATAGGAATGGCCGTTAAATTCAAAACAAACATCATCGGTAACGCTATTGTGATAAAACGCCCACCGATTTGGAGAAAATCGATTTTCATTATTTATACCTTGTTAGATTAATAGAACAATGGGGGCATGATAATGGGGTGCATTACCATCGCTCTGTTAACAACAACGTATGGGCTTATTATTTTTCCAAAGGAAATGGGAATTTTTTTAATATTTTTACTTCAAGGCAGGGTGGTGTGCTGTTACGACAATGTGCTTTTAACACTACCTTCATTAATCAGTAACAAATAGTAGCCACGGTGTAATTTGATAAACCGCTCCACCATGTGATGCGGCTAATTCATTCAATGTTGCCACGGGGTTTTGTAGCCGATAAAAGCCGGTAACTCGGCGCTGAGCAAAATCAGACGAAACGATAATGCTACCTTTGTGGTACTTACGTAATGCATTAACGATATGGCTAACGGGCAAATCCCGTGCAATTAACTCATCATTACGCCATTGCGCTACTTCGTCAGGAGTCACTTTACTACGAACAGCATGTTTACCCCATGCTACTGCCAATGCATCACCAACCTTTAATTCCTGTGAAATTACCGGTTCAATACTCTCGTCATCGACACGAACATGCCCATGGGCCACACTCACCACAGCCTCTTCATCGGTGCGTTGTACATTAAATGCTGTACCAACCACAGTGACTTGCGTATCTCCTACTTTAACCTTGAAAGGTCGATTGACACTCGGCGCCACCTCAAAGTAAGCATCACCTTTGAGCAAATTGATTTGTCGCTCATTAACGCTAAAACTCACATTCATCGCACTCTCTGGCGCTAAATAAACCCGACTACCGTCGGTTAAGTTAATCGTCTGTTGCTCTGCTGTGCCTGTCACATAATCTGTGAATAAATGCAGACCTATAGTCGGTAACATCATGACTAACACACAAGCTGCCAAAGCCAAACTGATGATGGGCTTTTTCCAATTTCGCCATTGTGCATATGATGTAGACCGGCCATCAGCAGATGGCTGGTTCGAAATAGATTCGTATTCTTGGCTTGATGGCCAATTATTGCTTGTTGTTGGTGTTACTTGCCCTAAACCCGCATAGGTACGTTGTACCCTTTGCCAAGCCTCTGCATTCACAGAGCGCGTTGTTAGCCAAGCTTGAAAACGGGCTTGCTGTTCAATATCATCAGGATCGTCCATCAACACCACAATCCAGTTTGCTGCCTCGTCTTGTGCTATGTCATATTCATCTGGCATTAATTATCAGCTCGGTTAGTTTATTGATTTAGTGCGCTTCCCTTGCACCGATACCACTTTGGTATAACATTTATATAGTGCAAATAGGATTACTGCCTTTACTTAATTAACGTATCGGCAATCAGTTTTTCCAATTTTGTAGATGATATTTTGAAGATTAAGATAATGCGCGAGACAAATACTGTTGGCAATGCTTGATCCCTTCTTTTACCAAAAACTGAGCCATCGACTTGGAAACACCTAGGTGCTGCGCAATTTCTCGCAATTTAAAGCCTCCTAAACGATGCATCTCTAAAGCAGTACGAGTACGTTCAGGTAACTCAGCTAAGGCAGCTAGCAACAACTCAAACTCAGCATTTGCCATCGCCTGCCTTTCAATGTCCGGGCTATCCGCTGGCAGTGCTTCAACAATATCGTCGGCATCTTGAACAAAAATGTTCTTCTCAAGACGAGTCCGGCGTCGACAGTCTAATGCTAAATTACGCACAATCCGGTAAAGATAGGCAATGGGATTTTCACGCACCTCTTCTTGCATCGCGGCCTGAAATCGAAGATAAGCATCTTGGGCAATATCTTCGGCTTGCTCGTTATTACCTACGATACTGTTTGCATAGCTTACGATCTGGCGATGATGCGCTGCGTAAAGGTGGAGTGCTTTCGTATCTGACATAGTATGCAAGCCGTATGGCCTATTTGTGAGTTTAAATCCTGCGCCAAATCGCAGTTGCAAATGATAACTATTCTCATTTTATGTGATTGGCAAGGTTGGTTGCAATGCAAATACGTAATATTTTTCTGGGCATCATGGTGTATCGCCAGATCAAAAAGATAAAACAAGCGGCTGGGTAGTAGATTAACAGAAGAAAATAGCTTGAAAATCAAATAGTTAAATTAAAAGAAATGCATAAAATTAGGTTGCAGCAATACATGTTGCCAGCAACCTAATTTTAAATACTGTCGAAATACGGTTTACAGATCGTATTTTGTATCGAATACCGCCGATGAAGTCAGCTTAGCCTGTCGCTCCAAGGTAAATTGATCTTTTAAATAGTCGACCAAGGCTTGCCGAGCAAGGGCTTTGGTTTTGAATGGGCCTTTATCTGAGCCACGCCGCACAGACACCCACCATTGACTATCAACTTTATAATACCGTCCCGTTCTAGGCGGTACATTACCTTGTTCACCATACCGTTTGAGTTGCTCATACATAATGTATACCTCCGATAGGTCGAGCTTTGCCATCCCTGGTAATGTGTTGGAGCAGCGCATCCTACCTTCCATTACCTGCCTCTTTACAGGATGGCTCAGTTTAACTAAGCAATCCAGTCTGCGCTGTCAGACACTGATGATTTGTATGTAAGGATATACCTAAGTGTTTGTCTTTCGTGTCTTCCCATAAGGCAGCCTCCAACACAATTAGTTGCAATTTTTACTTGAAAGTTCTCTTTATGTTCTCTATTATAGAGAACGTATGGAGAACATTTCAAGACTTACAGGTTTGGAGGACAAGATGCTGCAATTTATTCGCGGCCATCTTGCCCGGCATGGTCAAGGACCGACGCTAGCCGAAATCGGTTCGGCTCTCGGCATTAAATCCAAAGGCACTGTACATCGTTATGTTCATGGTTTGGTCGAAAAGGGCTACCTAATCCATACCCAAAGAGACTGGCGCGGCATCCGGCTTGCTAATCCCATCCCACACACCGCAACCCTCCCCTTAGTGGGCCGGATTGCCGCGGGCCGTCCAATTGAGGCCATTCCCGGCCAAGACGAACTGAACCTCAATGAGTTTTCAACTGAAGAACATTACGCCTTAGAAGTGCAAGGTGACTCTATGT
This sequence comes from uncultured Thioalkalispiraceae bacterium, assembly GCA_964584455.1. Taxonomy (GTDB): domain Bacteria; phylum Pseudomonadota; class Gammaproteobacteria; order UBA6429; family Thiohalophilaceae; genus CAZPAE01. The sequence continues at coordinate 3,928 of CAZPAE010000056.1, read as the reverse complement.
GTGAGGTAGGCATTTTAGATGGCGACTTGGTGATTATTAAAAGCCAAGCTATGGCGAGTGATGGTGATATTGTTGTGGCACTCATTGACGGGGAAGAGGCCACATTAAAACGTTATAAAAAGCTAGATGGTAAAATCAAACTCATTCCAGAAAATGTTCAGATGCAACCGATGGTTTACGACGCTGAACGAGTCGAAATCCAAGGCATACTTGTTGGGCAAATGCGTCGCTACTAACCGACTTTATTTAACGCGAGTGGGTAAAATAATTCGCTGCGCTATCACTGGCTAAATATCCCCGTACACCAATGATATAAAAAATCACAATCAAATTAAAAACAATCGTTGCAATACCATACAAAGTAATAAGGTACTTAGCCATAAGCAATATATTAAGACCTAATAGTAAAGTAATGGTATAAATCAAGAGTCGTGAAAACCCGACAAGCCGAGGTAACCGTAACAAAGCAATAAGAGTAATGATGATCATTGCACCTGCACTGGCTAAATTAATAAAACTAGCCAACGGGAAACCTTCTTGTGGTAATGCGTCACCCATTTTTTGAATAAATAATCCGTTGCTAATAAAAATACTGGCAAACAGAATATTTAATGTGGAAATAACTTTGACTGCACGTGGCATCATAAATTGCTTAAGCCTAACATCACTTAGTTTTGTTTAGCTCTTCTTCTTCGTTCATCGCTTTATCAAACTCAGCTTCCATGTCTTCATCTGACATTTCTTCATCTTCATAAACCGCATTCTCTTCTTTTAATCTTGCTAAACGTTTTTTCAACATGATTTTTGCGGCAACAATCCCTGCCTCAAATAACAACCACATGGGTAAAGCTAACAGCACTTGGGAGATAATGTCTGGTGGGGTTAACAGCATACCAATGGTAAATGCCCCCACAATAATATAAGGCCGCTTCTTTGCTAGATTCTCAGGTGTTGTGATACCGGTTGCAATGAGAATAATGGTGGCAATCGGCACTTCAAATGCAATGCCAAAGGCGAAAAACATTTTAAGTGAAAAATTAAGGTAATCGGCAATATCAGGCCGATATTCAACCCCAGTGGGTACAAACGCTGAAGTAAACTGAAATACCAGTGGAAATACTACCGCATAAGCAAACAACATCCCAAAATAAAATAATAGAATGCTGGAAATTAATAATGGTATCGCTAGCTTTTTCTCATTCTGATACAAACCCGGTGCGACAAAACCCCAGACCTGATAAAGCACATAGGGAATCGCAATAAATAATGCGCCAATTAATGCTAACTTCAACGGTGTAAAAATCGGTGAAATCACACCCGTTGCGATCATTGAGGTGTTTTCTGGTAAATACTTTTGAATCGGGATCGAAAAGTAATAATACAAATCATTCGCCACGGTCATGAGTAACACCGTGACAATTCCGACTATAACCACAACACGTAGTAAACGATCTCGCAACTCAATAAGATGCGAGATAAAAGTGGGTTCATTTTGATTGGCGCTAGCCTTTTGACTCGTTTTCTTGTCCGCCATCTTGCGCTACTGTTGTTGGTTTTGGTTTAGGCTTATTTTCATGCTCAACTGGTGGATCACCTTCTTCTAAGCCATGATCGGTATGGTCGGTTAAATCATCGTACATATCATCAAAATCATCGTCGTCATCATAATCTTTTTGTTTAGATGACTTACTATCAGCAACCGATTCGTTGACGGTATTCACTTCATCTTCAATGGTATATTTCGTGTCATTGATGATGTTTTTAAGCTCATCGAGTGATGCATCTCGCTCCAATGCTTGACGCAACTCTTCCTGCCGCATCTCACGATTGATGTCATGCTTCACATTATTGATGAAATGACGAGTGCGTCCGACCCAGGTGCCAAATTTACGTGCAACCTCGGGCAATCGTTCAGGGCCGATAACAATCAGCCCAATGATACCGATCACCAGTAATTCTAAGACACCAATGTCAAACATGTTGATTCCTCAGCAAAATCGCACGAGGAAGATCAGGCGTTATCTTTTTCTTTTTTGGTCGCTTCGCCCTCAATCACTGAGCCCTGCGCCTGATTATCGATTTGTGATGGCTCATCACTACTTGTAGTTTGGTTCTCACCATCTTTAACCGATTTTTTGAAGTTTTTGAGTGCTGCACCTAAATCAGAGCCCATACCACGTAGGCGCTTGGTGCCAAATAAAAGTATCACAATAAGTAAAATTAAGATTAATGAACCTGCTCCGATACCACCGAAACCCATAGCTAACTCCTCACATATAAAATTACCGGGCTAGTTATTACCGCCCAAATTAGTCATAACGAGTAGCTGGCATATGCCATTTACTCAACCAAATTGGCGATGTGCTCCCTGGGTAACACTAAATTGTTTTAGTGCACCGCCGCCCTTGGGTGGGAGAACACGCATCTGCACCATGCGAGTCTCACTAGATTCACCATCTCATCGACCTATTAAAAACCTTGTCGGTTGGATACGGGACGAAACCCGTAGGCGCATTGTACCCAAACAACCAACAAAACTTAATAATTTGAGCACTCCTAGCCCACAGTATCCCTATATAAAATAGGACTACTTGCCCCGATTTGCCTTTTCCTCTAACCCAGAAAGGCCAAATCGGCGCTCTAGTTCTGCCAAAACCGCCTCTGGCCCTAAACCTTGCTGAGCCAACAAAACCATACCGTGAAACCATAAATCGGCCATTTCATAGACGATTTTCTCCGCATCACCGTCTTTAGCCGCCATTACCGTTTCCGTGGCCTCTTCGCCGATTTTCTTCAAAATCGCATCGAGCCCTTTATCGTATAGTTTCGCCACATACGAACTTTGTGGATCCGCCTGCTTACGCTGCTCAAGTACCTGGGCGAGTTGTAATAATGTGTCATTCATCATGGCATTGTGTCGATCTTGCCTAACGACCTCAAGTAAAACAATTAAATTTTTATGTCAGTCGGAGTTTTACATATATTGAGCTAGGTGGGTGGCTTGCGAACATTTTTTTGCGTTGCGATAAGGTAAACCGGGTAGGCTAACCAAGAAAATAATAGCATCAGGATAAACCAACCCACTTTGGCACCGCCCTCAGAACGGGGGGAAAGAATGACATGAACTAATGGTATCGCTAATAAAATAATAAGAAATAATTTAACCATGCGTGACGGCCAAATAAAGCGATTTATTTTTTGTAGATCTCATCAGGATTTTTTAATACCGGCTCTACATCGACCCATTGATCATCCTCGAACCGCTTAAAGAAACAATTATGCCGCCCGGTATGACAAGCAATGCCACCAAGTTGCTCAACTTCTAACAGGATCACATCATAATCACAATCAATACGGACGTCCTTGATCGTCTGGACGTGACCCGATGATTCCCCTTTGCGCCAAAGGCTACTACGCGAACGTGACCAATAAATTGCCCGGCCTTCTTTTATGGTCAGCTCAAGTGCTTCCCGATTCATCCATGCCATCATTAATATTTTGCCCGTTCCAGTTTCTTGTGCAATGGCCGGCACTAAACCATCGTCCGTCCACTTTACTTCATCTAACCAGGCACTAGACATGTTTTGTTCCTTATCTTAAAGCCGAACTTCAATACCGGCTTGCTGCATACATTGTTTTGCTTCACCCACCGTATGCTCACCAAAATGAAAAATACTTGCTGCCAATACAGCGTCGGCCTTACCTTGTGTTACTCCTTCGACTAAGTGCTGCAAATTACCCACACCACCCGAGGCTATCACCGGAACGTTAACTGCGGCAGAAACGGCAGCGGTGAGTGCAAGATCAAAACCAATTTTTGTACCATCTCGATCCATGCTGGTTAGTAAGATTTCACCAGCACCATAGTCCACCATCTTTTTCGCCCATTGAATAGCATCAATCCCGGTTGGCTTACGACCACCATGTG
>CAZPAE010000055.1:0-9612 GCA_964584455.1 uncultured Thioalkalispiraceae bacterium | reverse complement strand
TCATGATTGATGTTGTCATTGACATCACCTTGCTAGCCTTTCTCGTGATCACCTCGATCGCTATCTTGCGCATGACTAATCTATTTGCCATTGTCATGCTCTACGGTATTTTTAGTCTGCTTTCAGCAGGACTGTTTGTGGTAATGGATGCGCCTGATGTGGCGTTCACCGAAGCTGCGGTGGGTGCAGGCATCTCTACTGTTCTCATGCTGGCCACGTTGGCCCTAGTGAAAAGGCCACAAAAACCTTACTACGATGAATCACCCCGCGCACACCGTCCTTGGTTACCACTGATTGTTGTCATCATCACCGGTTCAGCACTCATCTATGGTACTTGGGATATCCCAGGCTTTGGTGCCGCCGATGCACCAGCACAAACACACGTTGCACGTTATTACATTGACAATGCCATGCCTGAAACCGGTGTGCCTAATGTTGTTACCGCCGTATTGGCAAGTTACCGCGGGTTTGACACGCTAGGCGAAGTCACGGTTATTTTCACTGCGGCTGTCGCCGTACTGTTACTCATCGGTGGCAGACGCTCAACACAGGCAGATAAAAAAAACCAAGGGGAACAAGATGAGGCCTAATCTGATCCTGCATGTGGTGGCAAAATTTCTTATTCCGTTGATTATCCTATTCGCACTGTATGTCCAGTTTCATGGTGATTTCGGACCCGGCGGTGGCTTTCAGGCTGGCGTGATTTTCAGTGCTGCCTTCATTCTTTACGCTCTGGTGTTCGGTTTGGATAGTGCAGAAAAAATTATCCCGGCGCACTGGCTACGCGGACTGGCGGCGCTAGGTGTGGTGATCTATGCCGGAGTCGGCATCGAATCTGTACTGTTAGGCGGTAACTATCTCGACTACTCATTGTTAGGCAGTAATCAGATTGCCGGGCAACATCTGGGCATATTACTAGTTGAGCTGGGTGTCGGTATCACGGTCGCCGCAGCCATGTTGATCTTGTTTTTTACTTTTGCTGGTAGGGGTAGAGATTGATGGATTTCTTTATCGGCCATTACAACTACTGGATTGTGATCATTCTGATGATGGTTGGGCTTTATACGGTGATCAGTCGTGGTAACTTAATCAAAAAAGTCATCGGCTTGAACATCTTTCAGGTCTCGGTATTTTTTCTTTATATCAGTCTGGGAACAGTAGAAGGTGGTGCTGCACCGATTATTACGGAAGGCGTCAAAGTCTATTCTAACCCGCTACCCCATGTACTGATCCTCACGGCTATTGTAGTGGGTGTGGCGACCACTGCATTGGCATTGGCGTTAGTGGTACGCATCAAAGAATCCTACGGCACCATTGAAGAGGATGAAATCCATAATCTGGATCATTCGCTATAATGGAAAATCAAATTAGCCTGTTGTTGGTTGTCATACCACTGATTGCTGCGCCCATAGCAGCTATATTGCCCCGTGGCCGATTACCCTGGTTACTTGCATTTATTACTGCAGTTGTATGTGCCGTGCTTGCTGGGATGCAACTGTGGAATGTGATGCATGATGGCACCATCAGTTACGAGCTAGGTGGCTGGGCACCACCTTGGGGAATCGAATACCGTATCGATGCGGTCAATGCGTTTGTTGCGCTGATCGTAGCTGCGATCGCCGCTATCACATTGCCCTATGCCATGCTTAGCTCAGAGCAAGAGATTCCCAAAGCGAAAGTACCCTTGTTCTACAGCGCTCTACTGCTGTGCTTAACGGGCCTACTGGGGATTACCCAAACCGGCGATATCTTTAATATCTTCGTCTTTCTGGAGATTTCATCCCTTGCATCGTATGCATTAATTAGCTTGGGAAGAGATCGCAAAGCCTTCACCGCGGCTTATCAATATCTCATCATGGGAACCATTGGCGCGACTTTCTATTTGATCGGTGTTGGTCTGATCTATTCGGAGACCGGTAGCCTGAACATGCAGGATGTCGCAACCATACTCCCTCAGGTACTGCACTTCAGAACCGTGGAAACTGGCTTTGCCTTCATCATGATTGGCATTGCACTGAAGCTGGCCTTATTTCCGTTGCATTTATGGTTACCCAATGCCTATACCTACGCCCCTTCAGCGGTCACGGTTTTTCTTGCAGCAACTGCAACCAAGGTCGCCGTGTATGTGATGTTGCGTATCTTGTTTACAATTTTCCCGCAGGGTTTTGCCTTAACCACACCAGCAGAGGAACTGTTTATCGTCTCAGGCATCGCCGGTATTCTGATCGCCTCGGTCTATGCCATCTATCAAGCTAATATCAAACGGCTGCTAGCCTATTCCAGTGTCGCCCAGGTAGGTTATATGGTACTGGGAATCGGTTTTGCCTCCACCGCTGGTGTTACCGCCACATTGATTCATCTGTTTAACCACGCGCTAATGAAAGGCGCGCTGTTCATGGCTGTGGGTGCCATCATTTATCGCATTGGTGCTTGTCGTATAGAACAGGTTCATGGTTTAGGCAAAGCCATGCCTTGGACCTTCGGTGCAATTGTCATTGGCGGCTTAAGTCTTGTGGGTGTACCAGGCACAGCTGGGTTTATCAGTAAATGGTATCTGGTATTAGCCGCCATAGAACAACAAGCTTGGATACCAGTTGCGGTTATCTTGTTCGGCTCTTTGCTAGCTGTAGTGTATGTTGGAAAACTCATTGAAGCGCTTTATTTCAAACCTTTGTCAGACACAAGCAAACCGGTCACTGAGGCACCAGCATTTTTACTCGTGCCGACCTATGCCTTGGTATTTGCCAATCTTTATTTTGGCCTAGATACTAAGCTGACAGTGGGTGTGGCAGAGCAAGCAGCACAGATCTTAATGGGGATGAAACCATGAGTGCTGAGACGCTACTGCTAACGATCTTACTGCTGCCATTGGCTGTTGCGGTCGGTATTATCCTTACCCGTCATAGCCCTAATGTTAGAGAAGGTGTCACGCTACTGGGCTCGGGCTCAATTGCTATTCTCGTCGTCATGCTTGCTAACCGCTTCATGGACGGAGAAGCGTTTGCGCTCACCTTAATTGAACCCTTACCAGGCATCGCCATTGCCTTTAAGCTCGAAGCACTGGGTATGCTGTTCGCTTTGGTTGCTGGATTGCTGTGGGTAGTGACATCCATCTATGCCATTGGCTACATGCGTGGCCACCATGAGAAGAATCAGACTCGTTTTTTCGCGGCCTTCGCAGTATCGATCTCGGCCACCATGGGCATCGCCTTCTCGGCCAACTTGCTCACGCTATTTCTTTTCTACGAATTATTAACCCTGGCCACTTATCCACTGGTAACCCATGCCGGTACCCCGGAGGCAAAACAAGGTGGCCGGGTTTATCTCGGTATCTTATTGGGAACCTCCATTGGCCTGTTCTTAGTTGGCATCCTGATCACCTGGTCTTTGACCGGTAGCATCGATTTTCAGGCAGGCGGAATACTGTCTGGCCATATTGATCCTGCCTGGGCCGGACTGTTGTATGCGCTGTTCCTATTCGGCATTGGTAAGGCCGCCGTGATGCCGTTTCACCGTTGGCTACCGGCAGCCATGGTCGCACCCACACCGGTCAGTGCACTGTTGCATGCGGTTGCTGTGGTTAAGGCCGGTGTCTTCACTTTGCTCAAGGTAACCATGTACATATTCGGTGGAGAGTTTATTCTCTCCAATGATGTCACTGGCGGCCTGATTTGGGTTGCCGCTGCTACTATACTGATTGCGTCCATGGTGGCAATGACCAAGGATAATCTCAAAGCACGACTGGCCTACTCCACGGTTAGCCAGCTTAGTTATATCGTGCTAGGTGCCATGCTGGCGAGCAAAGCCGGGTTGATCGGTGCGTCCATGCATATCGCCATGCATGCCTTTGCCAAGATCACACTGTTCTTTGCTGCGGGTGCTATCTTCGTTGCTCATCATAAAAAACAAATCAGCGAGCTGAACGGCTTAGGACGTGCTATGCCGATCACGTTTGCCGCTTTCTTTATCGGCACCTTAAGCATCATTGGTTTACCGCCTTTCGGTGGCATGTGGAGCAAGTGGTACCTTGCACTAGGTGCAGTGGAAACAACCCAACTGTTGTTGCTTGCTGTATTGATGATCAGCTCATTGCTTAACATCATTTACCTATTACCGATTCCGCTTCGTGCTTTCTTTAGCAAACCAGATAATGGTGAACACTACACAAAGATCGCAGAGGCACCGAAACCCATATTGCTGGCGATGATCATCACCTCGACTGCCTGCATTATCCTATTCTTTTATCCTAACCCGTTTTATCAGCTCGCGCGTCTAGCTACCGGAGGCTAATAACATGTCCGATAAAAAAGAAAAGATTCATTTATTCGACCGACCGGAAAATGTGAACCGCTTGCTCAAGGGCTTTTATGCCATTTGCATTTTACTGGTGCTGGCTGATTTCGTACTGCATCGTCATATCGGTTTTGATTGGGAAAAGATACCGGCCTTTTATGCTATCTATGGCTTCGTTGCCTGTGTGCTGTTGGTAGTCATCGCAAAGAAAATGCGCACCTTCTTAATGCGCAAGGAAGACTACTACAATGACTGAACTTCCCCCGTTCCTCATCTACTATGTTGCCGCACTAATGGCTGCGTTCACTCGCGGCCTACCGCGACAGCTGATACTGTTGGCGACTCCGCTGGTGACGGGGTTTTACCTCTGGCAATTTATCAACCCTGGTAGCGAAGCCACGCTCTCCATAATGAGCTTCGAACTAACGATGTTGCGGGTAGACAAACTCAGTTTGCTATTCGGTTACCTGTTCTGCATCGCCAGCTTCTTTGCCGGCATTTTCTCGCTACATGTTAAGGACACCAAACAACATGTTGCCGGACTGATGTACGCCGGTAGTGCATTGGGCGCGGTATTCTCCGGTGACCTGATTACGCTGTTCATCTTCTGGGAATTATTAGCCATCAGCTCAGTATTTTTAATCTGGGCCCGTGGTACAGAACGTGCCCTGAAAGCCGGTATACGTTACCTGGTGTACCAAGTACTGTCAGGTGTACTACTACTAGCCGGTGCACTGATCTACTACCATAACACCGGCTCTCTGGCATTCGACCACATTGGTCTGGATACAGGCGTGGCAGGCTGGCTCATTCTGCTTGCTTTCGGTATTAAGAGTGCCTTCCCATTCCTACACAGCTGGCTTACGGACGGTTATCCCGAAGCCACGGTGACGGGCACCGTTATTCTCTCTGCCTTCACCACCAAGGTAGCGGTCTACTCGCTAGCACGTGGTTTTGCCGGTGAAGAAATCCTGATCTACATTGGTGTCACCATGGCCTGCTTCCCGATCTTCTATGCAGTCATCGAGAATGACCTGCGTAAAGTACTGGCCTACAGTCTCATCAATCAGGTTGGCTTTATGGTCACAGGTATCGGTATCGGTACTGCACTCGCTCTCAACGGCGCTGTGGCCCACGCCTTCAGTGACGTGATCTTCAAAGGGCTGCTGTTCATGAGCATGGGAGCCGTACTGTATCGGGTTAATAACATCAACGGTTCCGATCTAGGTGGTCTATACAAGTCCATGCCCAAAACCACCATCCTTTGTATTGTAGGCGCGTTATCTATCTCGGCGTTCCCATTGTTCAGTGGCTTCGTCAGTAAATCGATGGTCATGACCGCACTAATGCAAGAGGACCATGGCTATTTCTGGTTACTGATGCTATTCGCCTCAGCGGGTGTATTCCATCACGCGGGGATCAAGATCCCCTACTTCGCCTTCTTCCACCATGACTCCGGTATCCGTACTCAAGAAGCACCATTAAATATGTTAGTGGCAATGGCTATCGCCGCAGCCTTGTGTATTTTCATTGGCAGCCAGCCGCAATACCTTTATGCACTACTACCCTGGGAAGTGGACTATTGGCCCTATGATACAACCCACGTGTTGGCTCAAATGCAGCTATTGTTCTTCTCTGCATTGGCCTTTGTCTGGCTAAACAAGAAAAACCTGTATCCCCCTGAACTGCGCTCGGTCAACCTGGATGCGGAGTGGTTGTATCGCAAATTATTACCTGCTGGCGCACAACGAACCCTGAGCTTATTGAGTCATACACAACGATTGATGTTAACGACGATAACCACTCGCGTTCAGGGCATACAAAAGAAATTCAACCAGTCACCTCTGGCCAAATACTATCTTTCAGAAAGCTGGCCCACCGGCAGCATGGTGTTCTGGATTTCTGCCATCCTTGCGGCATTTTTATTGCTGGATCTGTTTGGGTTGGGAAATTAAGCGCTTATCGAGACAACCACTCTAGTAATGGGTGGCCAAAATGAACCGCCATGACGACAGAGGCGAAACACATACTAGCAACAATATAACCCGGTATTAGACTGCTTTTCTTTTTGTGAGTGTGCTTCTTAGCTCGCCGCTCCAATTCACGTTCAAGCATCTCAATACGTTGCTGTAAGCGCGCCTGATACTCTGGAACACGTTGACGAGCTTTGCTCGAGCAACAGTTGTCTAATAGTTTGATGAGCGCTGGTAACTCTTTTTTCTCTTGGCAGATATGTACCGCAGCCAAGTCACTGACCTGTTCGGTATAGTCAGCAAAATCCTGTCTAATACGTTGTTTGAACGATCGTGGCCAGGCAATCGTCGCCCAGTGTAAAAACCATTTTCGCAAGTTATCTCGTCTAAGGGCATGTGCCAGTTCATGCGCTAATACCAGCTGCATCTGTTGCTCAGACAACGTATTAACGAGCCCGCTCGACACATACACCTGAGGCCGAAATAGCCCTGCGCACCATGCTATGGCCGCCGGATTATCAACAACACGATAACCCCCAGCCCCTCCTTCTGACAAATCACTCAACGCCTGTAATCTACGCCCACCAGAGAGTGATTGCGCGATCATGACGATAGCAACACACAGCAGTAGAATAACCATCAGCATGACGGTTAACATTCCATTAAATGTCTCTATGCTCATCTGCAATGTATGAGGCACACACATAACACCATGGCAATGGTCTGCAACCAAAGGAGACGCTAAGGTCGGCAGAAACAATATCATCAAGGTTAAGCTTGCCGTAACCGGTGCCATCAGACCATAAACTAAGGTATACCAAGCGGCATGGGTGGCTTTAACTCGAGAGAAAGAGCGTGAAAAAAAGGCATAGGTACCGGCAAACACCCAAGACAAGACTAATGTCATAACCGTCCAGGCAAAAAGGAGAGTGATAATAAATGCCAAGGTATTATTCATCTGAATCCGTCGATAACTTGCCGATCATCTCACGCACCTCGTCCGGTATAGATTCAGGCGCCTCATAATCAATGTAGGATACAAACCCAGACACCATGGGTGCCATCTCACCATCACCAATGGTCTCAGCAATATCCTTGATCAACTGACTTATGAAAGTACTACGACTGACGGCAGCACGGTAAATATATCTGCGCCCTGATTTCTCTCGCGCCAGTAGTGCCTTGCGGTGTAACCGCTCCAGGGTGCTTTGCATGGTGCTGAGGCTCAAAGTGTCATCTGAGATATGTTGCAACATTTGTTGTGCACACAACGCGCCTTCGCGCCATAGAATTTTCATGACCTCCAGCTCACGCCCACCCAATATGGGAGCACGTTGTTTTTTCCGGTAACCACCGAGCAAACGACCTAACTCGGCCCGCATCTTATTCACTAAAACCTACCTATTATCGGTTTTTTAAAATCAATACATACTACCGCAAACACAACTGAATGACATGTATTCACAGCATAAAAGTATGCCCTAACCCGGAGCCCAGATATGAAAGTAATATGGTCGAGCCTATTGGTGCTGCTCAGCAGTCAGACTCTCGCCGACACCACAACCACTGAACCCACGGTCCTTGAGCCTATCGTCGTAGAGGGCAGACAAACCAACCTGTTGGGTGAAGCCATATCGGCCTCTGAGGGCGTCGTGGGCCAGAAGGAAATCGAGCTTCGACCACTGTTGCGCACCGGTGAGGTGCTAGAATTGGTGCCAGGCATGGTCGTGACCCAACATAGCGGCACAGGCAAGGCCAATCAGTATTTTCTGCGCGGTTTTAATCTTGACCATGGCACCGACTTTTCCACCCATGTCGACGGCATGCCAGTCAACATGCGGACTCACGGCCATGGGCAAGGCTACACTGACCTTAATTTTCTGATCCCCGAGACCATTGGCCAGCTCAATTACAAAAAAGGTGCCTACTATGCAGATGTGGGTGACTTCAGTGGTGCGGGCAGTGCCCAGTTCATCACAGCGGATAGCTTGGAGCATGGTACGGCCGAAATCAGTGCAGGTGAAGATAATTATCGTCGTTTGTTATTCATGAATAGCTTTGCGCTGGCAGGCGGCACAACGCTGTTTGCCCTTGAGGGTAACCGCTATGATGGCCCTTGGTCTGATATTAATGAAGATCTCGATAAAACCAATCTACTACTGAAACATTCAATCCCGCTAGACAAGGGACGTGTCAGTATGGCGTTGATGGCCTATGACAATAGCTGGAACAGTGCAGATCAAATTCCGTCACGTGCTGTTAATCAAGGCCTTATCGATCAATTGGGTTCGATCGACAACACCGTGGGTGGTGAATCAAACCGTTACAGTCTGAATATCGATTGGCAATCAGGTGATTGGCAAGGTTCGGCTTATATCATCGATTATGATCTTAACTTATGGTCTAACTTTACTTACTTTCTCAGTGATGAGACCAATGGTGATCAATTCGAACAAGTGGACAACCGCGTCATTTACGGTGGCCAACTCAGTTATCTTCTGGATGACGAATTGGCTGATAATCGTAGTATGCAAAACCGTTTCGGTATTGAACTTCGAATTGATGATATTGATGAAGTCGGCCTTTACCAAACCCGAGCACGCCAACGACTAGGTGTTGTTCGTAGCGATCAAGTGACTGAATCGAGCGTTGGGGTTTACTGGGAAAATCGTCTGACCTGGAGTGATAATCTGCGCAGCGTGTTAGGCGCACGTTATGACTATTACCATTTTGACGTGAATGACAAAGTCGGCATCAATGCTAACGGCGTAGACCTAAGCGTTAACAGTGGTACGGCCAATGATGATCTCCTCTCTCTAAAAGGCAGCCTGATTTACACTATCAATGATGATTGGGAGAGTTATATTTCCGCAGGACAGGGCTTTCATTCCAATGACGCGCGCGGTACCACGCTCCGTGTCGATCCTGCAAATGGCAGTGCAGCAACCCCTGTTGATCCGCTCGTGCGCTCATTGGGGTATGAAACTGGCATACGCGGATTTATCAGTGATCGAATAAATGCCTCCTTATCATTGTGGACCTTAGAACTAGACAGCGAGTTATTATTTGTTGGCGATGCCGGCAGCACTGAAGCAAGTGGTAGCTCAAAACGCAGAGGTATAGAGTTGACTACCTATTACCGTCTTACCAATCAATGGAGCTTAGATTTCGAATACGCCTACACCAATGCAGAATTTACTGATGGCAATGAAATTCCCGGTGCCGTTGAAAATGTATTCCAAGCAGGACTGAACGCTAACTTGAACAACGGTTGGTTCGGTAGTCTGCGCCTACGCCATTTTGGCGAACGTCCTTTGACTGAGGACGGATCGATAAAATCCGATCC
>CAZPAE010000054.1:0-9633 GCA_964584455.1 uncultured Thioalkalispiraceae bacterium | reverse complement strand
CAAAATTACTTTAGGTTGTATGACAAATTATCCGGCATGACCGGTACCGCCGATACTGAAGCGTTTGAGTTCCAACAAATCTATGGTTTAGAAGTGGTCGTAGTACCAACCCATCGTCCCATGGTGCGTAAAGATATGGGCGATCAAATTTATTTGACCCAGAACGAAAAGTTCAAAGCCATCATTGAGGATATCCAAGATTGCCAAGCACGTAAGCAGCCTGTGCTGGTGGGTACAGCCTCCATTGAAGTGTCCGAATTTTTAGCTAAGGTGCTAAGCAAAGAAAAAATCAAACACGAAGTCCTTAATGCAAAACAACATGCCCGTGAAGCGGAGATTGTTGCCCAAGCAGGGCGCCCCGGCGCCGTGACCATTGCCACCAACATGGCCGGTCGGGGTACGGATATTGTGCTAGGTGGTAATTTCGATGTGGAGATTGCTGCACTAGATAACCCCAGTGAAGAAGAAATTAAAACTCGGCGTGAGCAGTGGCAAGTTATTCATGACCAAGTTTTAGAGGCGGGTGGTTTACATATTATCGGGACAGAACGGCATGAATCACGTCGGATTGATAATCAATTACGTGGTCGTTCTGGGCGACAAGGTGATCCGGGTTCATCCCGCTTTTATTTGTCATTAGAAGATAATCTGATGCGGATTTTTGCCAGTGAACGTGTGGCAAGCCTGATGAAACGGTTAGGTATGCAAGAAGGTGAAGCCATTGAACATGGACTAGTGACGCGCGCCATCGAAAATGCACAACGCAAAGTGGAAGGCCATAACTTTGACATGCGTAAAAATCTCTTAGAGTACGATGATGTTGCCAACGATCAGCGTAAAGAGATTTATAAAATGCGTGACGAGTTAATGTCGACCGATGATATTTCAGAAACCATCAATGCGATTCGTGAAGATGTGGTTGAAGCGGTGATCGATACTTATATCCCACCACAAAGTTTAGAAGAACAATGGGATGTGGGTGGTTTAGAAGAATCGTTGGAAGGTGAGTTTGGCTTAAAGCTGCCGTTACGCCAATGGTTAGAAGAAGATGATCAGTTACATGAAGAAACATTGCGTAAGCGCATTCATGAATCGATGCAGGCTGACTATCAGTCCAAAGAAGATGCGGTTAGTAGTCCAGCGATGCGGCATATGGAAAAAGCGGTCACGCTGGAGATCTTAGACTCTCAGTGGAAAGATCACTTGGCAACCATGGATCAATTGCGGCAAGGTATTCACTTACGTGGTTATGCTCAGAAAAATCCCAAACAAGAATACAAACGAGAGTCATTTGAATTATTCAGGGAAATGCTAGAACGTTTCAAAAATGAAGTAATTAGTGTTATCTCTAAAATTCAGTTTCGCAGTGAACAAGAAATTACTGCTTTAGAAGAGCAGCGACGTCGTATTGATGAAGGCAGTATGCAGTTCCAACATGCTGAAGCAGAAAACTTAGCTGCCTCAGAACCAGAACAACAAGCTGAAGGTCAACAGGCACAACCCTATGTACGCGAAGGCAAGAAAGTCGGGCGCAATGACCCTTGTCCTTGTGGTTCGGGTAAAAAATATAAACATTGTCACGGTAAGTTAGCTTAATAAACTATGTTAACAGCAGTTTCTGGTATTCGCTTAGCAAGTGTTGCTGCAGGTATTAAAGCGACTTCTTCGCTGGATTTAAGCTTGATCGAAATGCGCGAAGGTACTCGCGTTGCTGCGGTATTTACGCAAAACGCATTTTGTGCCGCACCAGTGACCTTAGCCAAACGTCATTTAACGCAAACCACTCCACGATATTTACTTATTAATAGCGGCAACGCGAATGCCGGTACCGGTGAGCCGGGTATGCAGGCTGCGCAGACATGTTGTGAAGCAGTTGCCAAAGCGATGGGTTGTTCTGTTGAACAAGTATTACCTTTTTCAACTGGCGTAATTGGTCAGGCATTGCCAGTGGATAAAATTGCTACTGCGGTTGCTTCGCTTAAGGATAGTTTGGATAGTCAGGGTTGGGCAACGGCAGCCAATGCCATTATGACAACGGATACTAAGCCAAAATCTTTTTCTCGTACCATTACGATTAACCAACAGCAAATTCAGATTACGGGTATTGCCAAAGGGGCGGGTATGATCCGACCTAATATGGCAACCATGCTGGCCTATATTGCGACGGACGCTAATATTGAGCAGGCACAATTGCAGTTATGTCTTAATCGTGCTGTGAGCCAGTCGTTTAATTGCATTAGCATCGACGGGGATACCTCGACCAATGATGCGGTGGTCTTAATGGCAACAGGTGAAGATGAGCCTCTGTCAGGTGATGCATTAGCCATATTCCAAACGGCGCTAAATGAATTGTGTGTGGATTTAGCCCGCGCCATTGTGCGTGACGGCGAAGGGGCCACTAAGCTGATTAACATTCATGTCGAGCAAGGTGATTCGACCGATGAGTGTGCCAAGGTAGCTTATGCCATTGCACATTCCCCGTTAGTGAAAACCGCTTTTTTCGCTAGTGATCCTAACTGGGGCCGCATTTTAGCGGCAGTGGGTTATGCGGGTATTGAACAATTGGATATTGAGCGTGTGCAAATATGGTTGGACGATGTTTGTCTGGTTGAGAACGGTGGTGTTGCGCCGTCTTATACTGAGCAACAGGGGCAGTCTGTCATGCAACAAGATGAAATTAGCATTCGTGTGATGTTAGACAGAGGTCAAGCACACCTGACTATTTGGACCTGTGACTTATCTTATGACTATGTCAAAATCAATGCGGAATATCGCACCTAGTTCGTGAACACGACAGCTTCACATGTGGTACATGTCGCCGTTGGTGTGATCATCAACCAACAAGGCCAGATCTTAATTGCCAAGCGACCTGACCATTTACATCAGGGCGGATTGTGGGAATTCCCTGGTGGTAAAGTGGATGCAGGGGAAACGGTTACGGCCGCTTTGCAACGGGAGCTGCAAGAAGAGGTTGGTCTTCATATAACCGATTCAACGCCGCTAATCACCATTGCCCATGATTATGGTGATAAACAGGTTTATCTCGATGTGCATCGTATTACTCAATTTCAAGGTGAGGCAACTGGCTGTGAAGGTCAACTTATTCGCTGGATTACGCCACAAGCACTGGCCGAATATGATTTCCCGCGGGCTAACCGTCCCATTATTAGCGCATTACAATTACCCCAGTGTTATGCGATTACCGGTGAGTTTGCAAACACCACCGAGTGTATTGCTAAACTTCATCAGCTAGTGGCAGAAGGTGTTGAGTTAATACAGTTGCGGGCTAAAGGGTTGTCAGACACTGATTATGTCGCATTAGCACAAGCGGCCAGTCTTGCCTTAGATCAAACACCGGCACGCTTATTGTTGAATACGTCAGTAGATATCTTTACCCAAACTCAGGTTGATGGTTTACATCTTACCAGTCAACAGTTAATGGTATTGACTGAGCGACCTATTCCTGAAGATAAACTACTAGCCGCATCTATCCATAATCAAGCACAACTAGAACAGGCGAATAAAGTGGGTGTCGACTTTGTGGTGCTGTCACCAGTATTAGCCACATCATCGCACCCAGATACAGTGCCATTAGGCTGGTCACAATTCGCTGAATTAACACAACAAGCGGTGATGCCTGTTTATGCTTTAGGTGGATTAAGTCGCACTGATGTTGCGTTAGCCCAAAATCATGGTGCTCAGGGGATTGCGGGTATTTCTGCATTTTGGCATTAGCTGAATAAGCTAATAAGATTCTGAATCTTCATCTTCGTTAAAATCAGCGGGTGGGCCGGGAATCCGATGGCCACCACTAGCCCATTCACCCAGATCAATCAGCTTACAACGTTCGCTACAAAAAGGGCGATAAGGATTATTTTTATCCCATGCTAAGGGCTTGTTACAAGTTGGGCAGGGAATCGTGCGGGTCATAACAGACAACAGGTCAGGGCAAACTCAATACTTTCTTGTGCTTGCAGTGGGCGTTTGCCAGGTTGGGGTTCCAAAAAGCGAATGGTAAGCCGATGTTTACCGGCACTGATTTCCGCGTAGTAAGGGAGCGATTTATCCATATTGACGCGAATAAGCTGGATAGGCGTATTGCTATCAAGGCTCTGTTGGAAAAAGCCTTCTGCGGCAACTTGTTGACTCGGCATTGATGCTTCGCGAATCATACCCAAGAGTAGGGCAACCGGTTTTCTGACGATCTCAAGGCTGTTATACCATTGCTCTAATTGTGTAATCCGGGCCTCGGCATCTTGTTGTAGCCATAAATGTAATACTGGTAGGTCGATAGCACAGCTACCACCAGCAATGGTTTGGCGTTGGCGAATACTATTTAGCAATTCGTGCTCTCGCAAAGATTGGCCAATATGCCCACTCACATCGTGTAGCTGTTGTTGGGTTTGTTCTAGCTCATTGAGTACCGCGGTCAGTTGCGATTTATCCACACCGGGCAAATGTTGCAGTGATGCCATTTTACTGGCTTGGCGATCTAGCTCTTTTATGAGCTCGGTTTTGAAGTCAGTTCGGCTCAGAATCTCCAGTGTATCGACCAGGGCGGCGAGTGTGGCACGGCTGTCCCACACTGAAAAACCACGTAGGGTGTAGTCCGTTTGGCAGAATAAATGCTCAAGTCGTAGAAAGGTTCGGACTCGTTCATTTAGGGGTTGTTCATAATAGACCGTCTCACTCATCGGGCTATTTTACACACTTTGTATTTTACAGGGGACCCGCAAGCGTTAATTTGCGGTCAATCTGACAAATTAGCCGAGTCGTTTTGTTTGGCGAGGGTAAGATAGCGCTGGTGGAGTTGCGCGACTTGGTCGCTTAGTTGTTGGGGCCCGGCGCTATTATCAATAATGTCATCGGCGATGGATAAGCGTTGTTCGCGAGATGCTTGTTGTTGCATGATTTGTCGGATGAGTTGTTCATTGGCATTGTCACGTTGCATGGCGCGTTCGAGTTGGGTTTGCGTATCAAGATCAATCACCAAAACACGATCATGAGGATAATCAAATCGGGATTCATACAGCAAAGGGATAATCACCAAGCAATAATCGGCTTGCAGCGTGTGAAGTTGCTTAATCACCGTCTGGTGGATGAGCGGGTGTAGTAAGTCTTGCAGTTTGATCAGTGCTGTTTGGTCGGCAAACACCTTATGCCGTAAAGCTTGTCGGTCGAGGTTATCAGCTTGATCGAATAAATCAGCCCCAAACAGCTGCTTGAGGTTTTGTTTTACTTCCGAGTTGTGGTCTACCAGTTCACGTGCGATCACATCTGTGTCTATGACGGGAACATCATATTTTTGAAATAGCTGTGTGACTGTGGATTTTCCTGCGCCAATGCCGCCTGTCATCGCAATAACTAACATGGCATAACTATATACCATATGGTTTACGGTTGGATATGGCTAAGTGGTCAACTAGGGCGCGACGAGATTAAGATAATAATCGTTTAAGGCTTGTCCCCAAATAAGCGCAACCCAACCTGCTCCCGCGAGATAAGGGCCAAAGGGAATCGGTTTACCTTTTTCTTGATATTTAGTTACGATCATGATGATACCGGCTAAGGCACCAATCACTGATGAAAGTAAGATGATGGTGGGTAACATCTGCCAGCCTAGCCACGCCCCCAGCATCGCCAGTAGTTTGAAGTCACCAAAGCCCATCCCTTCTTTCTTGGTGATCAGTTTAAATAGTTGGTAAATCGTCCATAAGGACATATACCCTGCAACCGCACCGATGAGGGCCGAGTTAATATCGGTAAAGGTATTATCCAGATTAAGTAATAATCCCAGCCAGAGTAACGGCAAGGTGATTTGATCGGGCAGATATTGGGTATCGAAATCAATAAAACTGAGTGAAATCAGTGACCAAGTGAATAAAGCTGCAAATAGCATTTGGCTGCTGACACCGAATTTCCACGCTACCGTCGTTACTAAGATTGCGCTGAGTATTTCAACAATGGGATAACGTAGGCTGATGCGAGCTTGGCAGTGCCGACATTTACCTCTTAAAAACACATAACTTAAGACGGGGATATTTTCGATAGCGCTAATGGGGGTGTGGCAGTGTGGACAAGCTGAGCGAGGGACTACCAAGTTATATTTAGGGCGCTCGATAGTACGGGTTTTATCTTGGTTGAGTAGGTCAGGATATTTTTCTTGTAAGAATTCAATACAGTCATCGCGCCAATTGGCCATCAGCATAATGGGCAAGCGATGTATCACCACATTGAGAAAGCTACCTACCAGGAGCGATAAGATAACAACAGCAAAATAAAAAAAAGCCGGAAACTCTCGAAAAGCAGCAAGCAGTTCCATTATTTAGTTAAGTATGGGGTGATTGATTATAATGCTTAGGTACCGCCAACGACCTTGCCCATTTGGAAAATAGGCATATACATGGCAATCACCAAACCACCCACCAATGTACCTAGGATCACCATAATAAACGGTTCGAGTAAGCTGCTTAGTGAGTCCACGGCATTATCGACTTCTTCTTCATAGAAGTCGGCTACTTTACCTAACATGGAATCCACTGAACCGGCTTCTTCACCAATGGCGGTCATTTGCACGACCATGTTAGGGAACAAGCCTGACTTTTGCATGGTGGTGTTAAGTTGGGTACCGGTAGCCACTTCATCACGCATTTTGATGACGGCTTCACCATACACCACATTACCCACTGCCCCCGCCACGGATGACATTGATTCAACCAAAGGTACACCGGCCGCAAACATGGTGGACATGGTTCTAGCATAACGGGCGATAGCGGCTTTGTTGAGGATACCGCCGATAATGGGCACCTTTAACAGTGTTCGATCGAGAAAATGATTAAAGCCACGGGAGCGCTTTTTGGCTTGCAAGCCACCAAAAATCGCTAGACCAATACCACCGAAGATTGCCCACCAATAAGCTTGGAAAAATTCGGATAAACTGACCACAAACTTTGTCATAGCCGGTAAATCAGCACCAAAGCCTTTGAATAGGCCAGCAAACTCAGGCACAACGTAAATTAATAAAATGGCGGTGATGAGGAAAGCTACCACCAATACGGCGGTGGGGTAAAATAGGGCTTTTTTGATCTTGCCCTTAATGGATTCAGTTTTCTCTTTGTAGGTAGCAATTTTATCTAGGATATCATCAAGAATACCGGCATGTTCACCAGCTTGGACTAAGTTCACAAACAGCTCGTCGAAATGATGGGGGTGTTTGGCAAGGGCATCAGATAAATTACTACCTGCTTCAATATCATTTTTAATGGTAATTAGTAGCTCTTGCATGCCTTTGTTTTCATGACCTCGGCCAATAATATCGAAGGCTTGTACCAGCGGTACACCCGACTGCATCATAGTGGCCAGTTGGCGGCTAAATAGGGCAATATCTTTGGTTTTAACTTTCCGTTTACCACCGAATAACGGTTTGGCTTTTTTGCGGACTTTAGTGGGGTTAATACCTTGGCGGCGTAGGCTGGCTTTGACAATGGCAACGTTTTGTCCGCCCACTTCCCCTTTGACTTTTTGGCCTTTTTTATCGCGGCCTTCCCAAATAAACGTATCTTGTTTTGCTACTGTTGTTGCCATGAGTGATATTACCTTATGATAATCTTAAGTCCTGATGTGCTGGCAGTTTAGCCTAATTTATTGTGTTTATTTAAGCTCAAATAATGCACCCAATCCAGTTTATTTGCATTGCCATACAGATAAGTGGTGCTTAATCTTTGGTTACACGGTTAATTTCATCTAAGCTTGTCATACCGTCTTTGACTTTTTTGAGACCTGATTCACGTAAATCTGGAATCCTTTCTTTTTTGGCTTGTTCAGCCAGTTGCATGGAATTACCGCCTTCCATAATGATGCGCCCCATGGTTTCTGATACCGGCATCACCTGGTATATACCCACCCGGCCTTTGTAGCCTTCATTACATTGGTCACAACCTTTAGGCCCATAAACCTTAACGCCTTGAGTGATCTCTTCTTCAGTGAAGCCTTCTTGGCGTAGTGCTTCGTCAGGGACATCAATCGGTTGTTTACAATGTGAACATAAACGGCGTGCTAGACGTTGAGCAATGATGAGATTGACCGATGACGCAATGTTATAAGGGGGGACACCCATATTGGCTAAACGGGTTAAGGTTTGCGGTGCATCATTGGTATGCAGTGTGGATAGCACTAAGTGACCGGTTTGTGCTGCCTTAATGGCAATTTCAGCCGTTTCAAGGTCACGAATCTCACCAACCAGAACAATATCCGGATCTTGGCGTAGGAAAGCCCGTAAGGCGCTGGCAAAGGTTAACCCTACCTTGGTATTGACGTTCACTTGGTTGACGCCAGGCATATTAATTTCAGCCGGGTCTTCGGCGGTACAGATATTGACGCCAGGTTGGTTAAGTACATTGACACCGGTATAAAGGGAGACCGTTTTACCGGAGCCGGTTGGGCCGGTAACCAAAATCATGCCATAAGGTTTCATGAGGTTTTCCATATACAGATCTTTTTGTAAAGGCTCAAAACCTAAAGCATCAATGCCCAATTTAGCAGCACTGGAGTCTAGAATACGTAATACGATTTTTTCGCCGTATAAGGTG
This sequence comes from uncultured Thioalkalispiraceae bacterium, assembly GCA_964584455.1. Taxonomy (GTDB): domain Bacteria; phylum Pseudomonadota; class Gammaproteobacteria; order UBA6429; family Thiohalophilaceae; genus CAZPAE01. The sequence continues at coordinate 1,045 of CAZPAE010000054.1, read as the reverse complement.
GGGCAGGTGTTAACACGAAAATCGATAGAGCGGCTTTTGGATAAATTCATTTTGATGCGGCCATCCTGGGGGATGCGTCGCTCTGAGATATCCAGTCGGGACATGACTTTTATACGGGCAGCCAGCTTGGGTGCCATGCCAACCGGTGGTGAGGCCACTTCTTTGAGCATGCCGTCCATGCGCAGTCGGACCCGGTAATTTTTCTCATAAGGTTCAAAGTGGATATCTGAGGCACCTTTATTAATGGCATCTAACAGGACTTTGTTCACGAAGCGTACTACTGGGGTATCATCAATGTCACTTTCCGATACGTCACCGCTGGTTGAAGCGGCATCTTCATCGGTGAATTCCACATCATCCAGGTCTGCATCACCCAAGTCGGATAATGAGGTATCCGTGTCCTCTAAGGTTTTTTCAATAGTCCGGATGAGTTTATTATCCTCAACTAAGACTGCTTCTGTACCCATACCAGCATGGAACTTAATCTCGTCTAAACCCTGTAAATTGGTGGGATCTGAAACTGCTACATACAACCGATTACCGCGTTTATAGATAGGTAAGGTATTGTGTTTTCGGATGAGTTTTTCGCTGACCAGCTTGACGGTTTCCGGGTCAATATCTAAACAATCAATGTCTAATAGTGGTACACCAAACTCTTCCGATGCGGCTTTGGCGACCTCTGCTCCCTTGATGAGATTTTTGCTGACCACATAAGAGACAAAAGGGGTTTTGTCTTTAATACAGGCTTTTTGAACTTCGATAGCTTTAGCTTCATCAATGAGTCCATCAAGAACCAGTTTTCGGGCTAAGCCACCGAGTTGAATTTGCGGATTGGGTGTTGCCATAGTTGAACAAATTTTTCTAATGTTGGATAAGGGTATCTCTAAGTTTATATCAATACTCAAATAAGGAATATCGTCATATGCACATAAAACTGTACAGTGGTTTTGTCATTTATCGTGAATTCAAATGTTAAATATTAGTAGTATCTAATATTTAGTGTAACAATCTACTGAACAATTAACATTAATAAAAAAGTAGTTGT
>CAZPAE010000053.1:2632-9657 GCA_964584455.1 uncultured Thioalkalispiraceae bacterium | reverse complement strand
CAATGGCACGGTCAGTACTTACACTTATGATGCCGATGGGCAGTTAATCCAGAGTACTTTGGATGACGGTGGGTTAGCACTCTCATCCACCACGCAGTACGATGAAAGCGGTCGGGTCATCCTCACTTATGATGCCAAGGGCACGCCCACGGTGTTCCGTTATGATGCCGCCAACCGCGTGATGCAAACCCTCATTGACCCGCAAAGTTATACCGATGCCACCGGGGCCACCATCACCAACAATGACGCTCTAGATATCACCACGACCACCACCTACGATGCCCAGGGTCGGGTGCTCACGCAAACCGATGCCAATGGCACCGTGACCCACACCACCTATGATGCCAATGGGCAGGTTATTGAAACCGCGGTGGACCCCACCGGTTTAAACCTGCGCACCCAATACACCTATGATAGTCGTGGGGAGGTCATTCAAACCATGGAAGGGGCCGGCACCCCTGAAGCGCGCACCACGTCGTATCAATTCGATGGCCTTGGTCGACGCACGCAGACAGTGGTAGATCCCAATGATTTAGCGATCACCACCACCTATCAGTACGATATCCACGATAACCTCATCGCCATGGTCGATGCCGAAGGCCATGTGACGCGTTACCTGTACGATGCGAATCATCGTCAAACCCATGTCATTGATGCTGAAGGCGGGGTGACTGCCACGTCATATGATCCCAACGGTAATGTACTCAAAACGCACAGTTACGCTAATAGCTTAGGCTGGCAACCGACCCGTACCGTGGATACGTTTACCCACACCTTTCTTCGCCCACCCATGATAGCGAGCAATCCCAGCGGGGCGAGCGTGGTGGTGTGGGAAGTGTATGACAATAACCAGTATGAACTGCATGCACAGCGTTACCAAGATGGTCTTGCGGTGGGCAATGTGGATGTACTGGTCACGGTCGGCATTAAGCTCGATGGTGAATACGCTGTGGCCATGAATGCCCAAGGGGAGATCACGGTGGTGTGGGCCTTGCAAAACAGTGCCGCACCGGGGGTATACAAAAAGACCTTTAGTAACGGGACCTGGGAAACGCCTGGTGTGCGCTTAGATGACCCATCGGTGGTGGGGACGAGTACCCAGGTGCGCCTTGCGCAAGATGCGCAAGGGGAGATGATTGCCCTGTGGCGTCAAGGGGATGCCAATGGGAAACAATTGTTTGCCAGCCACACGACGAACGGACAATGGGATGCTATGCCCCGGTTAGTGGATGACACCACGGCACTCTCTGGCAACATCAAGCTGGCTATGAACAGTGCAGGCGAAGCGGTGGCGTATTGGAATACGGATGTCACGGGGGGGAGCCAAGTGTATACCGCCCGGTTTGATGGCACGAACTGGTTGGCAGCGCAACCACATGGCACGGTATCAGCACAACCAACGAATAACGAAGCGGCCATTGATGCGAACGGTAATATCTTATTTGCCTGGGTCGAGCATGCGGGCACGGCCAATGCGGATGTGCGGGCGCAGTATTATGATGCGGCCTCGGATACGTGGTTGCCGGTGAATACCCTTGACCCCACCAGTGGTGGCACGGCGTTAATCCGCGGTGTGGGCTTTGATGGGCAAGGCAATGTGCATTTAGTGTGGCAAGAAGGGCCCTCCAGTGCGCAACAACTGTGGACGCATCGTTACATCATTGGCAGTGGTTGGGACCCACAAGGGGGCCAGTTATTATCGGCCGATACCGGTCAAACCAATCTGGATGTACAGGACACTTACTTATTAATTGATGAAAGTGGTCAGGCCCGTATCACTTGGGCGAATACGGCCGGGGCCGGTTATGATGCTTGGTTGGCCCGCTATGACAATGGGCAGTGGGCGGTAGAGCGGGCGCTCAATACGGACCCCAACACTGATGCGCGGCATGTGCAGCTGGTGTCCCTGGGGAATGGGGAGCATCAAGCCGTTTGGGTTAATGAAGATGCCGCTACTAGTACCTATACATTGCAGAGTGCGTATACCATCGTTGATGGTTTTCCTGCAGATGATAGCGCAGATGTAGTGACTCGTTATGCCTATGATCGAGATAACCGTTTGGTTTTCACTGTAGATGCGACAGGGGCAGTACGTGAAAATAGTTACGATGCCAATGGTAATGTGGTGCGCACCATTGTCTATGCTGATGCGATTGATACCAGTGGTGTAGACAGTGCTTCAGATCGCATAGCCCATGTACGCAATTTAGTGGGCGATCTCACCGTTGCCGATCAGGTGATGGACTATGCATATGATGCCCTCAATCGATTAGTGATTAGTGTGGATGCCGAAGGTGCTGTGGTGACCACGGTTTATGATGACAATGGCAATGCCACGCAGCAAATCGCCTATGCTACACGCTTAGATCGCAGTGCATTAACCGCCGCAGTCGATCCGGCTGCGTTTGTGCAAACCCATGCGACGACCCACACCAGTGACAGTGCCAATCGTATGACACAAACCATTTATGATGCAGCGAATCGTGCTCGCTTTGGGGTGGATGCCCAAGGCTATGTCGTGGAAACACGGTACGATGCGTTGGGGCAAGTGACCGATACCATCGCCTATGGTGCCGATAATATTGCAGTAGATAGTACGCCAACCGTGAATGAACTCATTAGCGCAGTGGCGACGGTAGCTGATGCGTTGGTCGATCGACGTACCCAGTTTGCTTACGATGCAGCAGGGCGAATGGCCCATACTCAAGATGCTGAAGGACATCGTGAATATTACGGTTATGATGCATTGGGTAATCGTATTTGGTTGACCAATAAAAAAGGCGATAGTGCACAAGATGTCGATTACACATGGCATTACAAGTACGATAAAGCCGGCCGTTTGTATGAAGAGATTACTCCAGTTGCTGAAGTCAAACGGACTTCTGCGAATCCCGATAATACTGTTAATGTGACTACTGTTAGTGGTCATATTGTGACACGGATGATCTATGATGGCTTAGGCAATATAAAAGATTACATTGAAGGAATATTACGGACAGGTGATCCGTTAACCGGCTCCATTGATACCACAGATCAGCGCATTACTACTTATCACTATGATGCGGTGGGCCATCAAATCAAAACCGATTTTCCTGCACAACAATTTTATGATGACGGTGCAGACACGGCGGCTAACTATCTCGGTCGTAACGACAGTCAAGGTTCGCCCAGCACAACCACCTATTACGATGCCTTTGGTAACGCAGTGGCAAACCAAAACGTGGCAGGAGACTTTAGTTATAAAGTCTATGATGCATTAGGCCGTGTACAATATGATGTCGATGCCGAACGCTATGTCACTGAATATACCTATGATGCTTTTGGTAACCAGCTTACCTTAACCCGTTATGCAACGGCGTTAGATGAAAGTGTGTTTAGCGCACGAGAGGCAGCGGCCACGGATAGCACTATAGATGTACTAGATGCCAATACGATTAGCACCAACTTAAACATAGTTGCTGAGCAAGATCGCACCATTACTTCCATTTACGATAACAATAATCGTCTAATCGAAACCCGCGAGCCTGTAGTATACAACTACGACAGTGGTCGTAGTGATGAGCGTGATCCCTATTTCACTGCCTCACCCACTACACGCCATACCTACAATGCATTTGGGGAGGCGGTTCAACAGGCCACATTAGCTTACCGCGATCCCGAGAATGCGAGTTATGAAGAATGGGATAGTACCTATTTCTATTTTGATCATAACGGTCAACAAACCGCACAGGTGGATGCTTTAGGTTATGTGACTACACATCAGTATGATGCAGTGGGCAATGTGATCATGCAAACTGAGTATGCTGCCGCCTTGGCCTCAGGGAATTGGGATGTGGATAGTTATGGGACCCCCGTGAGTACCACACCAGTCGATGCTAATGATACCTCAGCTATCGGTTTTGATCGCACTACTCAATTTGATTATGACTTAGTAAACCAACGTATTGCGGAAACCCAACTCAATGTAATCTATGAGCAAAACGATTATAGTGGTTTGAATGCACCTGTTTCTTATCTCGGGAATATATCAACACAGTATAGTTATGATGCGTTAGGTAACTTGGTTCGACAAACCGATGCTAAAGGGGCATCGACTTATACTTACTACGATAGTCTTGGGCGTATTATTGCAAAAGCAGATCCCACTCGTCTTATTGCAGGCGATGTGCCCATTAGTTTTCCTCCTATAGAACAAAACACCCTCCACCTTGGTTATAGCGCATCGAGTGAAGTAGAGGATGATGGGTATTTACAAGAAGCAAATGAGTCGGATTATTATGAGTACCGTCAGGAGGTACGTCATCGGGTACCGTTAAGTTGGGGCTCGTTATCACGCTATGGTGAAGGGGCAGTGCGGGTGACGTTGGAAACGAATCTGGGTACCGAGGTGCAGCAATGGAGTGGGGGAGCAGCAGAGCGTGGTGCGTTAGTGACATGGTCCACGTCTCATCTCTTATCGCCGACGAACGATGAAGTAGCACGAGGTCCGTTGGTGTCGGTGCAAGTGAACCGAGTGCAAGTGGCGAAGTTAATCGATGGTCACTGGGTAGATGTGATCGACCGGACCAGTAGTGGTGTGTATGGTGAGGTGTTGAGTTGGGATGGTGCCCCGGTGAGTGGCACGGCAGTGAGTTTTGACTATCGCGTGGCGGGGAGTACCGATGCGTGGTCAAGTTTATCGGTGAATACCGGTGTGGGTAACCGCAATGAAGTGAACATTGGTGGGATTGCCTCAGGCCAGTATGAATACCGTTTAACATATAGCGCCAATGGGTCGGTGTATGCCGAAGGCAGTGGCACATTTGCCGTGCAAGGTCCCAGTGAGGCGGGTAGTGCGCATGTGGTGGGTGTGGTGGAGAGTCCTTATTTAGGGGCGAGCTTCCTGAGCACCATGGAAGACGATGCGTATGAGCATGGTGATGGTGTAGAGCAAACCACACAGCGGGTGCATCATCGAATTGATTTTGCATGGTCAACGTTAGCGGCGTGGGGTGATGGGGATGTGCGTGTGGTGGCGGATACCAACATGGGTGAGGTCTCGTCATTGGTTCTTAATGCAGCGGATGGTATGGATGGGACGGTGCTCACGTGGGTAACGACTCATACGGCCTCCGGTGATCGGACTACCTCATTACAAACATTGCCGGCAGCGTTAAACAGTGTGAGTAACATCCGGGTGTATAAGCAAGTAGCGGGTGTGGGTGAAGTGTTGGTGTATCACTCGGCGGACAGTAGCTATCGCTCGGGTGAGCGGTTGGTGTTAAGTGGGGCGACTGCGGGATTAAGCGGAGTAGAGCTGACGGACATCAACGGGACAGTGGTCCGCACGGCGACCTTGGCCAATGGTGAATTGGTTGCCTTAGGTGCGGGGATGTATGCGGTGAATGTGGCGGGTTTGGTGAGTGGTGATTACACCTATACGCCACAGGGGACCAGTTCGTTGCGCGGTGGCACGGTGACATTGCGTGGTGTGCACACGGCGGGTGTGCCGGCGGTGCAAGAGCAGTCGGTGGGTGTGGGGGCCACGGCGTATAGTTTTGTGGAAGATGATGCGGCGGATGGGGCGAATGAGAATTATGTGAGTCGTATTCGTCATCAAGTGGATGTGCGTTGGGTGCCGTTAGAGGGATGGGGTGATGGTGACTTACTGATTGAGGTGGACACGAACACCCAGGGTATGCGATCGCAGACCATCCAGTCCAATGATATTCGGTCGATGAATGGTCGGGCATCGCTGAGTTGGACGGAGAACAGTGACAGCATTTATTCAGCCCATTACCCGACGGTGCCGACCCAGGTGACGGCCGATCGGGTGCGGATTAAGAAGTGGGTGGGGGCGATCAGTGATTATGTGTTGGTGTATGACACGCAAAACCCGGTGCAACGGGTATTGACGGTGACGAATGTGGCGCCAAGTGTAGGGACGGTGTACATGGAATACCGTCGTGCGGGGAGCACGGGGGATTATCAACGTTTGGACTTTAGCCGTATCACGGGGAGTTACTTTACCAGTGAGTACAGCAGTTTAGGTAATGGTAGCTATGAGTATCGGTTATTTGCTGATGGGGTCGAGCAGACCTTACCCAACAACATCCTTAACATTACAAGGGGGGCACAGATTTTAACAACGCCGGCCAGTACCGGTACTTCTGATATCACACCAGTGACAGAGTTTAAACATGATATTTTTGGTAACACGTTGCAGCAAGTGCGCTATGCCCAAGGGGCTGTTAACGATTTATCAGAGACTAACTATGATCTTGTATCACCAGATATTGCTAATGATCAATCCAGTTATTTCTTCTATGACAGACTAAATAATCGGGTACAACAAATCGATGCTCAAGGTAATGCTAGTTTTTCTTCCTATGACATGAAAGGCAATGTACGTAAAGAATGGCATACCCAAACCGATGTGGATGGAAATAGTGAACAGGTTACCAAGGTTTACTCTTATGATCGGGTAAACCATTTAATTGAAACCCATAACACCCATTCACAAGATCGTTTACAAGCGCAATACAATGGTTTTGGTGAAATTATTAATAAAGGTGTTAACGGCGGTTGGCAGGAGTATTTTCACTACGATAATGCGGGTCGGCTATGGCGTACTAATCAAGATACAGGTGTCAATGTTGTTCGCATTTATGATCTAGCAGGTAATGCTACTACCGAAATCACCAGTGCAACATTAGATTTAGAAACACTGTATACCTCACCGTCTCAATATGAAGCAGCGAATTCAGAATTTATTCGCACACATGTGGTTTACGATGCATTAGGTCGGGTCGAGGCACAATACCAACATGAATTTAACATCACCTCATCACTGGATCCTATTAATGCAGCCATTTATGTAGATACCCTCCACCTTGGTTATAGCGCATCGAGTGAAGTGGAGGACGATGGGTATTTACAAGAAGCAAATGAGTCAGATTATTATGAGTACCGTCAGGAGGTACGTCATCGAGTACCGTTAAGTTGGGGCTCGTTATCACGCTATGGTGAAGGGGCAGTGCGGGTGA
>CAZPAE010000053.1:228-2532 GCA_964584455.1 uncultured Thioalkalispiraceae bacterium | reverse complement strand
TTGCTGATGGGGTCGAGCAGACCTTACCCAACAACATCCTTAACATTACAAGGGGCGGGCAATCAGTGGTAGAACCACCTTCTACAGATACTGATACCTTATCGCCAGCAGTTCACATGACCTATGATCGTTGGGGTAATATGCGAACCCATCAAGATCCTAACGGTAATGTGACAACCTACCAATATGATCATAACAACCAAGCAATTCATGAAACGCAGTCTGCCGTTGATGTATGGGATGAGGCTGGGCAATCGGTCAATCGTACAACGCAAACAACATGGAGCTATGATGAATTAGGGCGCCGAATCGCTATTACTGATGACTTAGGTCAAGTACAACGTTATGAGTATGATGCCGCAGGTCAGCTGGTGACAGAGCACCAAGCTAACCAGAGCACAGTGGGGCACACTTATGATGCCTTCGGTAATAGAGTCAGTATGACCGATGGAAATGGTTATACAACAGAATATTTCTTTGACAAAAACAACCGCCTTATCCATGAGCGCCGTTATGATATTAATCAATACTATCAATACGACGAAACGGGTAATCGTATTAGCTACACCAATGGTGTAAATGAGCGTACTGAGTTTTTCTATGATTCATGGGGCAATGTTATTCATACCCGTTTACCTTGGGGCGCGGGAGATACCAATACCATCTATTTTACCAGTGCAACCTATGATGCCAAAGGAAACAAACTAACTGAATCGAATGGTAACGGGGATACACAAACCTGGACCTATGTGGATAATTACTTCTCACGTAAGTTAACGCATATTGATATGGAAGGTCGTGCTTTCCAATATGAATATGATCAACTAGGTCAAACCGACCGTGTATATCGTGAAAATGCGCCGGGTGTTGATATTCGTCATATGTATTATGAAAATGGCATGCTCAAATATGTCATTGATAATGCGAAAAACACCGAAACCTATTTTGAATATGATGCCGCAGGCAATAAAACCCGAGAACGTTTTACCGATCTTTCCAATAGTGTTATACACCAAGATGTTAGCATCACGTACGATGCGCAAAATCGTATAAGCACATTAGACGATCTGCGTTATGGGTTAGAATATGCTTATGATGCGGTAGGTAACCGGCGCCGTATTCAAACAACCTACTACAGTGGTGCTTCGCCTGAAACCGTGACCCACTGGTACACTTATGATGCCATGAATCGCATGCGTATTGCGCAAGGGGTGATGGACAGTAACAACCAGATCACAACCAATAATGAGCAAGGCATTCGTTTAAGCTATGATGGTCATGGTAATCGTACCGAGGCACAATTCTATGAGGGGGGCAGCGAAGTTACTGAAAACTATGTATTCGATAACTACAATCGCTTAGAGTATACCCACCGTAATAATCAAGAAACCTCACGCCGTGTTTATGATAATGCGGGTCGGGTAACTGACTTCTTTACTTACTCTAGCCCAGGAACCATTAGCGAATACCGTAAAAATACCTATAACGAGAATGGCTGGATTGACACAATTCAAACCTACGACTTCCCAGACGGAAGCTTAAAGCAAACCGTTCGTTACAATCATACTCAGGCAAGCAGTGGCCATGACTCCTATGATGCAGTAGGTAATGTTTTATATTACACAGTTGATGTAGAGAACTTTGGGGGGAATGTAGCATACTCCCAAACTTATCATTATAACTATAGTAAATATGATACCTATAAAGAACGCCGTATTGATGCACAAACCACAGCTTATCATCAGTATGGTACGGTTACTGAATCAGGCAGCACCGTTCAGTCTTATGATGTCAATGGCAACTTAATACAAGTGCAAGATGAGTTTAATGACATCCCAACCAGGGACTTTATCGTTAATACGTATGGGTTAGTTTTACGTAAAACACAAAACAACTTACACCAATATTATTATTATGTCGATGGTAATCCTATCGGCTCAGTGGGTGACTTAGAAGAAGCCTCATTTGACTACAACTATACACCGGTATCAGCACAATATCCGGCTAGCACACCAGGTAGTCACGTATACAGTGAAGGTGATACCTTAAAGTCCATTGCCTTCTCCGTATATGGTGATGCATCTTTATGGTACTTAATTGCCGATGCCAATGGTGTGAATAGTGAAAGTGATCTAAAGATAGGTCAAACACTTAAAATCCCAACTGGGATCACCAACATCCATAACAATTACGGTACTTACCAGCCCTATAACCCAGCCGAAATCATTGGCGATACCACGCCAACGGTACCTTTCCCAGAACCACCGCCACCACCCAAGCCAGACTGTAATGTCATTGGGGCAA
>CAZPAE010000053.1:0-208 GCA_964584455.1 uncultured Thioalkalispiraceae bacterium | reverse complement strand
GTAGTCGCGATAGTGGTGACCATTGTCTCAAAAGGTAGTGCAGGTAAACAAATGAGTGCATGGGCCGCAGCCATGTTGGGGTCAGTAGCAAGTCAAGCCGTAGCAGTAGGGCTTGGGTTACAAGATAGTATTAGTTGGAAGCGAGTCGCACTGGCTGGTGTGGGTGGAGCTGTTGGTGCAGGTGTTGCCGAAGCTACCGGCGCCGCTG
>CAZPAE010000052.1:7432-9711 GCA_964584455.1 uncultured Thioalkalispiraceae bacterium | reverse complement strand
ATCGTACTTACCAAGCCAATGGCGGGAACGAAGGCTTTATTGCCTGGCAGAGTGCGGGTAGGCCGACGCAGGGAGATAGTGCCTTCCTTAATAATAAACCATTGCCCAATGAGAAGGAGCTTATTGCGAGGCTTGCTGGAGATCTTAGATTTAAAATGTTGGGCACCAATATTGAGCAAGGAGGTAAATTCAGTATTATCGAAGCTATTGGTGGGTCAAGGATTGAGTCGTTTACAGGACGCAAATTAAAACCTTCTGATATAGAAGGAGTAGATTTCATTGATCAAAATGGTTTAGGTAAAATTCAACTGAAAGGTCCATTCTTAACGGATGATTTAAGCCCATTGACTGTAGAGCAACAACAAAAGGCCTTTGATAGAATTGTTCGTAAATTAGAAACAAATACTGCGCCAGATAAATTTATAATTGATACTCTTGGGTTATCAGATGAAGCATTTAGCACATTGCAAAAAACTTTAAAGCAATCGGATAAGTTTAATAAAGTTCTATTTTTGAGGTAAGTAGAAATGTCTAATAGTGAATTTTTGTTTAAAGGAAAGAGCCGAAACCTAAAAGATTCAGTTATTGGTCGCTTTCTTGACGAGTTAGCGGAACATATTAGCCTGTCTGATTATCCATGGCTTAAACATGCCTGTAATCGGTGGCAGGAAGACTGGAAAACAATGCCGCCAGGTTGTAAAGATATAGACCTCGATGCAGTGATTATTGACTCTAATAGGAGGCATATATTTGAAGAGAAGGTGCGTGAGATCCAAGAGTCTATTAGTGAAAGGTCAATTGAACAGGAATTAAATCGAATATTGGAACTTATCGATGTTAAGTAAAAAAGCTGAATACTGTTTTTAAAAACTAATAACTAATTTAGTGGGAATAATATCAACTCACTAACCACTATATAGCAATGCTGATTTTTTCCCGCCAAAGCATTCATATCCACTCACTGTACGTCCCCTATATATAAGTATAAAGCTCGGTTTTTAATCTTGACGAATACGGTATGCTTTGCTAATTTCTGTAATGACAGAAACAAAAGAAATATTTAATGTTGAGGCGAGAAAAGTTCGCTAAGCTGTTGAAAAAAAAAGAGGAGATAGTCATGTTTCCATTATTGTCAGGCCCGTTACGGGCTTTTTTAAAGCATATTCGTTTCAGTCTATACAGAAATCAGAGAATTAGGCTTCATGAGGGTGAGCAGAGTTTGTTTAGTAGCTCTATTGTGTTGTATGACCATGCTTGCCCCTTATGTCGTACCGAGATGTTGCGCTTGAAGCAGCGTGACAGCCATGAGCGGTTGATTCTGTTGGATATCAACAGTGACGAGTTTGATGAACAGGTGTGGGGTGTGAGTCGTGCTGAGGCGTCTCGAGCATTGCATGTACTCACACCACAAGACCGCTGGTTAATTGGTATGCCGGCGATTCGCCATGTGTATGCCCAAGTGGGGTTGGGCTGGCTGATGGCGCCATCCGGCTGGCCATTGTTGTCGCGTTTGGCGGATGTGTTCTATGGCTAGATTGCGCCGAATCGTTTGCGGGTTTCCCGTTGGTTGGGGTTCAAAACCACGTCGGCTGTTTGTCGTGATGAAGTATGCACTTACCCACGTCGTTAATCACAGAGGTATCGCAGCATGGAACTCTTTTTATATTTACTTTCGGCGCAAGCCATTATGGGCGCGTTTGATACGCTTTATCACCACGAATTTAAGGTCGCTTTACCCAGACAATCATCGGCTCGTTTAGAGTTGCGTATCCACGCTGTACGGGCACTGATTTATGGGATGTTTTTTCTGGGGATTGCTTGGTATGAATGGCATGGTTTATGGGCATGGGGATTGGCCGCGATTGTACTGGTTGAGGTGATCTTAACCTTATGGGATTTTGTGATTGAAGATCAGACCCGTTTATTACCTGCCTCTGAGCGTATTACTCATACGTTGTTGGCCATTAACGGTGGTGCGACATTTTTGCTATTAGCATTGACCTTACCCAGCTGGGCGGCACAGGCGACGGCTATACAGTTTGTTGATTATGGTGGTGTATCTTGGTTTTTAACCGCCAGTGGTGTGGGTGTATTGGCCTCAGGTCTACGCGATGCCATTGCTGCACAGCAATTACAACGCGTTACCCGAACATTAACATTAAACTTGGGTGGTCATCGACGCTTATTAGTTTCCGGCGGAACCGGATTTATTGGCAGTGCCTGGGTACATGCGTTGTTGGCAATGGGGCATCAGATCACTATTTTGACGCGGGATCCCT
>CAZPAE010000052.1:0-7414 GCA_964584455.1 uncultured Thioalkalispiraceae bacterium | reverse complement strand
TTGAGTACGGCTATGCAGTTCTCCGGGCGGGTGCGTGCCATTAAATACACCACCGAGCTTTCACCGACTGAAACATTTGATGTGATTGTGAATCTTGCGGGGGCACCGGTTATTGGCTTGCCTTGGTCGGCACGGCGTAAGCGTATGATTGCTCATAGTCGGTTTGATACCACACAGGCCTTATTGCAGTTTGTGCGTCGTGCTTATCAACCGCCTGCGGTGTGGTTGCAGGCGTCGGCCATTGGCTTCTATGGTACCCAAAGTGATGTAACTGTGAGTGAGTCCTCACCTGTGGGACAGGGGTTTGCTGCGAAGTTATGTGAGCAATGGGAGCAACTCAGTGATGAGCTGGAGCAAAAAGGGATCCGCCGTGTGGTGTTACGCTTTGGTTTGGTATTTGGGCAAAGTGGTGGTGCACTGCCGCAGATGTTACTCGCTTATCGCTTCGGGGCTGGCGCAATTTTGGGCAATGGGGCTCAGTATCTAAGCTGGATCCACTTGGATGATTTATTGCGTTTAATGGCGTTGGCGATTCGTGATGAGACGGTGAGTGGTAAAATAAATGCGGTCGCACCTGAGGCGACCACCTACAAAGATTTTGCCTACACGGTTGGGCAAGTGTTGGGCCGTCCTATTTTATTAACCATTCCGGCCAAGGTATTACGTTTGTTATTGGGTGAAATGGCGTCGATGTTTGTGGATGGGCCCCGCATTGTGCCGCAAAGGCTTAAGCAGCTGGGTTTTGAGTATCGCTTTGGGCAGTTACGCAAGGCTCTGATCGATCTGACATAAAGAACCCCAGGGACTTGCCGAGATAGTCAGGAGACCTATAAGGGAATTTAAGCGTACTATTGAATCGCTAAAATATACCCTTACATAGATAAAAGACATTAAAAAGGAGCAACCCTGCCATGCTGTTTAAGCAATTATTTGAGCCGGACTCATGCACTTATAGCTACTTAATTGCCTGCCCGGATACGGGCGAATGTGCCATTATCGATCCGGTGATTGATACCGCTGACCGTGACATGAGCTTATTACAATCGCTGAATCTCAAACTCACCTATACAGTAGATACCCACATTCATGCGGATCATCTCTCCGGTGCACAGCGGCTTAAGTCTCTCACCAGTTCTAAAATTGCTTATCCTGCCATGGATGAGTTGCCCTGTGCGGATATTGGTTTGCAAGAAGGCGTGCCATTAAAAATTGGTAATATTTCGCTGCATCCTTTGTTTACCCCGGGCCATACCGACCATCATCATGCATACTTAATTAATACCCCGGTACAAAGTTTATTGTTCTCAGGTGATGCGTTATTAATTGATGGCGTTGGTCGCACAGACTTCCAATCGGGAAGTAGCGAAGTCCTATACAAGAGTATTCAACAAAAGTTTTTTACCTTGCCAGATGAAACCTTGGTTTATCCGGGGCACGATTATCAACAACGCCAAGTGTCTTCCATTGGACAAGAGAAAACGCGTAATAAACATATTGGTGGTAAAGACTTGCCTGCCTTTATTGAAACCATGGAAAACCTCAATTTACCGTACCCGCGTAAGATCGACTTTGCTGTTCCAGGCAATTTACAGTGTGGGGTTTGCCCTGAGACGATTCCGGAACAATACCAAGGACCTTGTGCCAAGTACGATCAAGGCGATTAACTCACAACCAAATCACGGCAGGGACGCCAGTACTGGAATGCATCATGACGCAAGATGTCTATGAGACAGACTTTCTCACTGAGCTGACACTATTAAGAAACGATCCTGAGTTAATAGACAAGGTGCGGCCGCAAGCAGAAATAGGTAATCCCCATGCCCAATATGCGATGGGTTTAATTTATGCTGAGGGGCGTGGTGTGAAAGTGAATAAACGACTCGCCTATATTTGGCTGTCACGTGCGATTGCGCAAGGTGATCTGGATGCAAGCCTGTTACGAGATATGTTGTTAAATGATATGAGTGCGCAAGAGGTCGAACAGGCCGAGCGCGAGGTATAACACCGGAGTCAATGGGCCACTCCTCCCATTGACTCCACCCCTCTCTATTCTATTTACGCTAATTTGCGGCGTGCTGCAGTACCTAGCCCAACTAAGCCAGCAATAAACAACCAAGCTGCAGCAGGTAGTGGTACGGCTGCAACGGCACCGACATCAGCAATTAATGTGGTAGCGTAGAAGGTACCGTCTAAATCACCGTTAATATTAAATAATCCACCTTCAATACGGCCTGTGGTTAATGAACCAACTAAGTCACCGCCGGTATAGGTTAAGTCAGCGGCGAAAGTGGCACTGGCACCCAAGTCAAAAATATCCAAGCTATCAAAAGTCGCTAACACAGATGAACCAATGGTTAACACACCGTTGGTGAAGTTATGGGTATTAGCATTGGTGCTGTTGTAATCTGCTGTTAAGTTAAAGTCTATATCAGCAATATCGATAGGCCCGCTGGTAAGAATTAAACTAATTGCCGTTGCGTCCATGATTAGACTGCCTGCGCTACTTGATGCACCGGTATCCGTACTCAGCGTCTGTACACTTAAACGGGGGTCGGGCACCACAGCTTGTGCGCTTCCAAGCATAAAAAGGTTAAGAAGTAGGAAGCTAAATACTGTCATCACACCACGTTTCATTTTAATTTCCTCTAAAAGTGTTTAAGGGTTTATTCACTGTTATAACAAGTAGACCTAACAATAAGATGACAAACAACGCTAAGGTCGTTGGTTCTGGTACCGATACTGCGTTAGATGTGATCGAACCATTGACTGCACCAGAAAAATTACGATTAAACATACCTACTGAAAACGGGCTAGACAGGTTAAATTCAATCGCTAATAAATTAGAAGGGTTAGAGAACTGGTTTGCCAATGTGCCACCACTTGGCAGGATGTCACCGGTTAATGTACCGAACGAAGCGCTATTTGCACCTGACATCAACAGTGTATCAACATTGGCTAAAAATAATAAACTTGAGCCTGTGCCAGTAATAGCAATATCAGTGCTACCGGTAGAACCAAATGTGGCTTGACTCAATGCAGCTGTTGAGTTGTCGGATACAATCCAAGATTGTAAGGTTAGACTGCTGCCAATTAATGAAGACGCATTCGGTAGGTCCTGCGTGCCGGTTAATGAGGCATTGAATGTGAGTAGACCGGGTGTCGATGTATCACCTGCTTGATAATCGAAATCACCTTCGAAGAAAAAGGTTGGTAAAGCAAACGCGCTAGATGGTAGTAGTACAGTAAAAAACAGTACTAATTGAAGTAAAATATTTTTCCTTAACATAATACTATCCCCAAGATGTATAAAATCTAATTATCACAAAACTTAATGACTTTGAGATGAAGAAATCGTGACAAATGGGGGGAGGGCGTCGCTGTTAATGCAAACGTAATATCTACGTATTACGTTCTGCATACAAAGGTGTAATAGTGCTGTTAGGCGAATAACCTATCACGCTAACGCCCATTTAAATGAAGCTCATGGATATACCAATATAAATACATGTTTTATGGCTACAGTAAAACTATATTATTTAGGATTATTAGCAAGATGTCTTTGTACTAAGTGGGTATGCTATCAAACGCATGTTCAATCATTGTTTATGTAAAAACGATTTTGACTGCGCTGGTAAATAGGAGCGCCACAAGCGACATATTCGGAAAAATTGGTAATTGGATATTGAACTAAATTGGTTTTATACAGGTAATTGTGGTCAAGGATAAATCATTGATTTTTAAATAGTTATTATAGCCAGTTTCCGACATAAGTGGTTTCTTATGTCGGAAACTAGTGCTGAATTTGACATATGGGCCCCGAATCGACTACATTTGGACATATATTAAGCCTTATATCGGAAACTAACTAGGAAATCGACATAATTGGACATTAAAGATTATCAAGCGGGCACCTATCGACAACAATATGAGTATAAAAGCTTTATGCCCACCAAAGTTAATCATATGTGGGATATTGCTGATGGCGAGGTGCAACAGTTATTAAGTGAAGCGGATAGAACACTTGGAGAGCTTAATGCTTTTTCGCAATTAGTGCCCGATGTCGATTTTTTTATTCGTATGCACATTGCGAAGGAGGCAACTCAGTCCAGTCGTATTGAAGGGACACGTACAAATATGGAAGAGGCCCTGTTGGACGTTGAGGATATTGAACCAGAGAAAAGAGATGATTGGCAAGAAGTACAAAATTATATCGAAGCCATCAAATTTTCGATTATCCAACTCAACGATCTGCCATTGTCGAACCGCTTATTAAGGGATACCCATCGTGTCTTGATGCACGGAGTGCGTGGCGAGCATAAGCAGCCGGGAGAGTTTCGCCATAGTCAAAATTGGATTGGTGTTAGTTTAAAAAACGCGGTGTTTGTGCCGCCGCATCAAGATGATGTCGTTGAGTTAATGAGTGATTTAGAAAAGTTTTTACATAATGACTCGTTGCACGTACCGCATTTAATCAAGATAGCCATTGCGCATTATCAATTTGAAACCATTCACCCATTTCTAGATGGTAATGGGCGTTTAGGTCGGTTAATGATTGCATTATATTTAGCTGATTTTGGTCTGCTGCATAAACCGGCATTGTATTTGTCGGATTATTTTGAACGACATAAGACGGAATATGTCGATAGGTTAATGGCAGTACGTGAGGCTAATAAGATGAAAGAATGGTTGGTTTTCTTTTTATTTGGTGTGCGTGAGACAGCGAAACATTCTATTCAAGTATTTAAAGATATTCTAGCGTTGAAAGGGCGTATTGAACGTGAAGTGTTACCACAGTTTAGTACACGCCGACAAAAAAATGTACAAGATTTAATGCAGTATCTTTATCAAATACCGCTAGTGTCAATTAAAACCGTTGCAAACCTGTTAGATATCAAAACCAATACTGCTGCTGCATTAGTGAATGATTTTGTAGCTCAGGGTATTCTATATCCATCTAGTGATAAACGACGTAATCGTACTTTTCTATTTAGTGATTATATCTTTGTTTTTAATCACAGTAGTCGTGATAGTTAAGTTTGGTTTAGAGAGGATAGTGTAATATCAAATGCTAAGTGATACCCATAATAAGTATTTGGTATAATAAGTATACTGTAATCAATTTGTAAGTGAGACAAGCGTAAAGTGAAATGATGAAAGCACCAGAGGGGTGCCCTTATTTGCATAAATGGTGGGCGGTTGCGCTATGCCTGACTTTACTCACAAATCCGCCACACCACCATCGACGTCTACGCCGACAACCTCAAACTCGCAAGCTTCATCTTCACATCAGTCTTCTGATAGCCATCGTTTACAACGGGCCGTGGGCAACCAAGCCTCACAACGTTTTTCTCCTGGCAGTGATAAACACACAGCAAATATACGACGCCAAGAGCATGAAACCGTTGCAGGGGGGGATGACAATACCTCGCGACAATTGGCTTCTGCAACACTATTACCAAGATCGGATCAACATAAACATCGTCGTATAAAGCAGGTAGATGAGACCAATACATTGCCTGCAGAAGTTTCTGGCCCTGGTACACAATTAGATCAAAGTGTAGCAAGTAAGTTTGCACATCGATTTAATTTTGATCTAGCTTCAGTACGTATTCATACAGATAGTGCCGCAGCACGCGATGCCGAGTCACTGGGTGCACGGGCTTTTACCTGGGGACGTCATATTGTATTTGGGAAAAATGCCTATCAGCCCCAAACCAAACCTGGACAAGCATTACTTGCCCATGAGTTTACTCATGTAGCACAGCAACTCAGTGGCAATACACAAACTGAAACGGAGCAAGAGCGGCAAGCTGATGCAGTGGAGGCGGGTGCATCACTGAATGCATCTAAGCGGGGTCATCCAAGGCCGGTTTTGCGTTTACGTGGTGATAGAGCCGTCTCACTCACCATTGTTGCAGACAGCTCCGGTGCAGCTTCTTTTAGTATTGTGATGGATACCGGTGGTAGTGCAACTGCAGGCGGGTCTGTAACGGGCTTAGCGCCAGGCGATTATACGGTGAGTTCAACCGGGGCGGCGATGGTGATTCGCCAAGCTGGTAGCATTGTGCCACGCACGTCACGTTTTGATATTCCTTGGAACGAGCAAAATGCCACCCTTGTCCGTGCACTGGGAAACACTACCGCTGAGATTCCTATGCATGTACAAAGTGGAACGGTACCAGGGGCGGGTAGTGGCAATGGTACAGGGACCGGTAATGGGACAGGAGGAGGGAGTGGTGAGCTTCCACTGCATGCATTACAACGACAACAGTTACAAGACTTACCAGAGCGTATTCGTAATTTTTTATTTACTGAAGGCAGTGATGGTACGGCTGACCCTGAAGATTACGCCACACTGTTACGCATTGCCCAAAGTATTGCGGATTTATCCGATTATGAATTAGCTGAATATCGTGCCCGAACCACATCGGGTACCAGCAGTGTGGCTGAATTTGAAGAAAGTGTGAATCGTTGGTTAGCCCAGCTAAGTCATCGTCGTACCAGTGAGCGCAATTTAGATGAGGCGACGCAAGACTTGTTTGGTCTTGATGCAATTTATGAAATGTATCGCAGCTGGCAGCTAGGGATGCTGATGGGGGCACCACCGAGTTGGATTGCAGAATGGGAAGCCATGCCAACTAGTGCATTACCCGCAACGCGTGAAGGTACATTGAACCAACTCTATTTGCGCATGCGCCGATCATTACAGGCTTATGGTTATAACAACCTAGCTGCCTTTACTACGGCAATCCAAAGTTTTCTCACTGCGTTTCGCGAAAATGCCTATTATATGGGGCTTGACCTATTAGATCGCTATGAACATATCCTGGTAGAAGAGAATAATCGTTACAGTGCTAATTCAGCATCATTATTTAGTAGTTTGGCACCGGCACGACAAACCTTTCAACAAGCGGATGAATACGCCGCAGCCGCGCGTGCACAGCATGGCGGCATGTCACCGGATGATATTCATGCTTACTATGCTGCTGGTGCTGAGTATCGTCGACAGATTGCCGAAGGTCGTTCGCAAGTGGCGGCACAGGCGGGCCAGCAACCGTTGCTACGTAACCAGGATTTTCCCCTTGAGCAATTAGGTCGAGCGCAAAGCGAATCTGGGGTGAGTTCTATTATTGGTAGTTATATTAGCGAGGGACTAGGACATGTTCGTGATACGCGTTCAAGATTAAATGCGAATCATGAAGTTATTTTTAGTTTAGATATTTTAGTTACGCAAACCAAGGCACGCCAAGGTATCGGGCCGGATTCTATTTGGTCGAAGATCATTGAAGACCATCAAGCACCAACTGTGGAAGAAGTGGCCCTGGAGGCGATGTTAGGTGTGTTAGCTGTGGCCGCAGGTATTATGAGTGGTGGAAGTTTACTTGCTGCGGGCGTGTCACTGGGCTTGTCTTCT
>CAZPAE010000051.1:0-9752 GCA_964584455.1 uncultured Thioalkalispiraceae bacterium | reverse complement strand
ACACAAACACCCATTGACCTGTTACCGCGCTTTGCAAAGATTGGTGATGATCTTGACATAGGGGCACTGATCTTTTTACAAGACATGGCCGCCATGGCTCAGCATGCCCAGCAATTACAACTGGCTTCGCTTGGTCGGCTCACGGCCAGTATTGCCCATGAAATTCGCAACCCATTAGGCGCAATCAGCCATGCCGGACAACTATTAGCTGAATCAGATAACTTAGACAAAAACGATACTCGCCTTACGCAAATCATCTCTGAACACTCAAAACGCTTAAATACCATTGTAGAAAATGTCATGAGTGTGAGTCGCCGCAACTCAACCCATGTAGAATTATTAAACCTACATGATTATGTAAGTACCTTTGTTGCTGACTACTGTAGTTCGCTTGACTTGGAAACATTGCTATTTGAGATTGACATCACCCCGGCCGATACGCAGATCCGCTTCGATCCTAGTCATTTACAGCAGATCCTCAATAACCTATGTAACAATGCCATACACCATAGTCGCGATCATGTGGGTTATCCGAAGGTTTCTCTTCGGGGCGGCATTAGTACTGACTTACCACGCCCCTATTTAGATATTTTTGATAAAGGTCCTGGCGTAAACCGAGAAATTGCCGCTAATATATTCGAACCCTTTTTTACTACAGAGTCTCAAGGAACCGGATTAGGACTGTACTTGTCACGTGAATTAGCTGAAGGAAACCAAGCACATTTAAATTATATTTATGATAAAAATGATACTGGTTTTTTTCGTATCACCTTTCAAGACCCAAGAAGACAATTCAAATAAGTATGGCAAATGAACCACAATACATACTCATTGTCGATGATGAACCCGATATTCGTGAGCTTCTCGAAATCACGCTATCACGTATGGGAAAACAAACCCATAGCGCAGAAAATATTGCCCAAGCTAAAGACCTACTAACTCAACATCACTTCGAGCTATGTTTAACCGACATGCGCCTACCAGATGGTAACGGTATTGAACTAATTAAACATATCGCTCAGGATTATCCCCAGCTACCCGTAGCCATGATTACCGCCCATGGCAATATGGAATCGGCGATTGAAGCACTAAAAGCCGGTGCCTTTGATTTTATTTCTAAACCAGTCGATCTCACTATACTGCGCGATCTCATCAACTCTGCACTAAAACTAACAACGGCGAATAATAAACCCCCTTCCGAAACAAAAATCGAATTGCTTGGTAACTCTTCGATGATGGAACAAACCCGGAAAACCATCAATAAATTAGCCCGCAGCCAGGCACCGGTTTATATCAGTGGTGAATCAGGTGTGGGTAAAGAGTTAGTTGCTCGGCTCATACATAGCAAAGGACCGCGACATGATAAATCGTTTGTTGCGGTAAACTGCGGTGCTATTCCCAGCGAGTTAATGGAAAGCGAGTTCTTTGGCCATAAAAAAGGCAGCTTTACCGGTGCCGTTGCCGATAAGCAAGGTTTATTTCAAGCTGCTGATGGCGGCACATTGTTTCTTGATGAAGTTGCCGATCTCCCACTACAGATGCAAGTCAAACTATTACGCGCCATCCAAGAAAAAGCGATCCGTGCTATTGGCAGTAGTGATGAAATTGCGATTAATGTACGCATTTTATGTGCTACACATAAAGATCTAGCCCACCTTGTACAAGACAACCAGTTTCGACAAGATCTCTATTACCGTATTAATGTCATCGAACTACGTGTACCAAGTTTACGTGAACGGATTGAAGACTTGCCCGAACTGGTCGATCACTTTTTAAATCAAATTGCTCAGGCCTGGAAAATTCCTCGGCCCTCTTTAGATAACAGTGCTATGGAAATGCTCATGCAGTACCCTTTTCCGGGTAATGTTCGGGAGCTGGAAAATATTTTAGAACGTGCCGTCACCTTGTGTGAAAACGATATTATTACTAAAGAAGATCTCCATTTACCCGATATAAGCTCAGATACACCCTCTATTGAATCTACATTAATGTCAGAGGATGACCATTTATCGCTCGATCCGGTATTGGACAATAAAGAACGTGAAGTTATTACCAAAGCATTAGAAAAAACCCGTTATAATAAAACCGCTGCAGCAAAGTTATTGGGGCTAACCTTTCGACAATTACGTTATCGCCTTAAAAAGCTGGGCATAGACTAAAGACCACCCAATTATCAATGAAATTCAAAGCGTATTAACAATGTCAATTTCTAACATATTAAACAAATACCAGCTCGACCCGACTGTTGTCACAAAATATTTCATCCTTTTTTTACTCGCAACCATCGTCCCCACCATTTACATTTTTGTAACTAATCATATTTGGGAAGATTTTTTCATCACCTTCAGGCACAGTCAAAACCTTGCAGAGGGTAACGGACTAGTTTTCAACCCTGGTGAACGGGTACATGGTTTTACCTCACCCATCAATACAATATTACCGGCGCTCACTTATATTATAACTGGAAAAAGTGGTTACGAACCGGCCTTAGCATTATATCGGGTTGTGAGTATCATGGCTTTCGCCTTTGGTATTACCTATTTTTTCTATAAATTGGGCCAATACACCACAGCCGGTCTTCTCCCTAAAATATTTTTATTCATTTTACTGACGCTAGAAGTTAAAACCGTTGTCTATGCTGCTAATGGTCAAGAAGCCGGGTTTCTTGCTCTATTTCTTCTCCCTCTCGCCATCCTAGTAAGATATGAGCCCAATCGGTGGTTATTAATTGGAGCACTATGTGCAGGGTTACAATATACCCGACCTGATGGTGTAATCTACTATGGCAGTATAATTGCCGTAAACTTCCTCTTTAGTGACAATAAAAAACATTTTATTCGTTGCTTATTACCCAGATATGCCGCTGTTTGTACTGCACTATACTTACCCTGGTTCATCACCATGTGGATGTACTATGGATCACCTGTACCCAATACCATCGTCGCAAAATCCCACTATGGTAATTTTTCTAAACTATTCATTATTGACCAAATCAATATGGTCTTAGCCAATATTCCTTATGCATTTTCACGTATTTATTTACCCATTTACTTTCATTTTGGGGGTTGGCCTCCGCTGTATAATATTTTTGCTTTTATTATCGGTTTTTTCTCTTTCTTTTATTGGCTATTACCTACCAAAGAAACATTACCCAGGGTATTCTCTGCAATTTTTGCCATATTGACACTATATCTTGCCTACCTTAATGCCAGTGCAGCAGTCTTTCCTTGGTATCAACCACCTGCCGCACTAATAGGTTTGGTCACATTTGTCTTGGGCATTAATTCATTGATCAGACAGTTCAAAATTTCAAAGACCATCACCACACTATCCATCACATCCTTATATCTCGCCTTCTCGCTAGTCACAGTGAGTTTATTTTATAACGTCACTAAACAACTAAAGTACCAACAAGACATTATTGAAAATAATCAACGAATGCAAATTGGCCTGTGGCTTAATAAAAACTCCATAGAAGGTGAAACAATATATTTAGAGCCTTTAGGTTATATTGGTTATTTCTCCCAACGTAAAATGTTGGATTATCCCGGTTTAGTTTCTCCTAGCATCATCAAACTTATCGCAAAACATGGACCACTACAACATAATGCAATTATCACTGATGCTAAACCTGACTGGGTTGTTTTACGCCCCCGAGAAGCCCAAGTAGCACAGCAAATATTAGGTGAGAAATATACTCTAAAGAAAGGGTTTGATGTACTACCAGAAATCGCTAAAGTAAAAGATGAAATATATGGTATTGGCTACCTTGTTGCCGATTCCCAATTTCTCATTTACAAGCGAAAAGAATAAACTACTTTTTGGCTAACGCTTTAATCTTGCCATTGCGGCCAATCCAATATTTACCCGAATTATCTGCCCGACCAATCACGCGTAATGCTTCGGTGATATGTTGTTGGCGCTGGTCACGCGCTTGCAACCAACCATTAAGACGATAATCACCATTGCCTTTTATTAATAATGTAATGTTGGCAATAATAGGACCTTGTTGTTGGTCGCTAATTTTGATTTTTGTTCCTTTATTTTGCGGTTCCATGGTCACTAAGAAGTCACCTAACTCAATATTCTGTGGTGCCCGCAACGATGCAGACTGCCAAATAGTTCGTCCCTCTATTGTTAACTGTTGACCAGAAACAAATATTAATGACTCAACATTACCGAGGAGTTCTCCTGAAATACTAATGGGGTAACCATAAAACAGCGGTGCTAATGTCTCTGCCGGAAACTTAAGCGCCACATTGCTAGCACTCACATCCCCGCCTAAACTAATCGAAACATCACCTGAACCTTGTGACTTCTGGTTATTAAATTTTAAATCCAGATCAATATCACCAAGTAATAAGGCCCAACCGTTCAATTGCCAACTTAAACGGCCTAAATTAAATTGCTTGACCCGCGCCTCAATGGCTTCGCCTTCCCAAACGCTACCATGCACATTTTGCAAGGTAATGGCGCGAGATAATTGCACACCGGGTAACACATAGCGGGTTAAAAAACTGGCCGGTAGTGAAATAAATAAAAAGACGATATAGGCAATCAGCCCTAAATAAATTAAACGTCGTCCCCGCTTTGTTATTTTTAAACTTGCCATTAACCTTCCAATAAAATAGTCGCCTGTACACGACCACTATCTTTCCCCGTATCAACTTTTAGCTCTTTAATGATTACTCGATGTCGATGACTCAACACATCAAGCCAATTCATAATATCATCGAAACCGGTATTCTCTATTTTGACCCGGATACCCCGTTTGCCCTCTTGCTGTACCCGAATACCTGATTTAAATTTTTGTCGTGCAGTACGCTCAACCACGCCATAAACTGACTGGGCTGAGCCGGTATTACGCTGCCCCAAATGCGAGAGTCGCTTAACTTCATCCACCTTGCTTTGCATCCAAATTAAGTCGCGTTGTTGTTTCTCTACACGCGTCTGTTTTTGGTCAACAGCATCCGCTAATGGTACCCAGATAAATTGATACGGCACAAAAATAACCAACGCTATTAATGCCGCATACACCATATTACGTTCACGGTCATTTAATTGGTCTAATTGTTGTTTTATCTTATCTTTCATTAGCTACTACTTTGAATATTTAAACGTACTTTGGTCACACCTTTCACGGTACTGGCCTGCGACTTCACTGCCCAACCGGTTTTACTTTCTATTTTTGACTTCAAAGGATCAACTTCACTGGCTTGTTGGACGGTTAATTCTAAATCTAATTTACCATTATTATAACGTATCCCATTTACCGTCACGCCTTTAAGGTTTTTAATGATAGGGGCAGTGGTCACTAGCATTTCTTGTAAGCTATTGCTGGCTTGGCCTTGTTTCTCTAATAGTTTTTTGAGCCTTGCTTCCATATCGCTGCGTTCATAACCGGCGATCGGCACCTTGGCACTGGCAAAAGCACTTTTATGCACCTGTTGCATTTGTGTTGTTAGCGCCTCACTTTGGCTATTTAAGTCAACTAACGCAAATATATTTAAAATTAGTTGCCAACCTATCCAAATAACAAACAGTGCAGCAGCAGGAATCCAAGGTTTAAAGTGCCGAGACATACCTTGCTTATAATGAAACTCCCCTTGCAGTAAGTTAACACTTCTACGCGGTTCATAGTACTTAGCAAAAACGCCTAACGGACCCTCTGTGCATTCAACAACATTAAACGGAATATTGGGTGACAAAGCTTGTAGGCTGGTCATATAAGAGGCTTCACTACAATCATAGACTGTTACCTCAGCAGGCGGATTGTCGCCCGCTTCAGCATGCATGTTATTAAGCATGAAGGGTAAGTTTTCAATATCGGAAGAAAATAAACCATGCGAAGAACGCACAATAGCACGTGAGGGTTCTAACAGTACGGTCCATGAATCTTCCGTATCTAACAATGCTAATACGTCTGGCACAATGGCATTGGCTTGGATACCCGCTGCTTTGAGTGCCGAATCCCAATAGTTCATTAAACGCTGTTCTACAGCAGCCACAATATACTTGTCTTGATCAGGCTGAGGACTCAGCGCAAAATGCAAATTATCGATATCATCAACAATTTGATCTTCCACAGCAAATGGGACAGCTTTAAGCAATTTATTGCGATTCTTACCTGGTAGCGCTAAACGTGTCATAAACACATCTTCACTGGATACTAATACAATAACATGCGCACCATAGGTATAACGTTTAGCGTCTGATAAACGCCCCTGATGAAACGAACCGGCTAAACGACCATTTTCAATTCGCTGCCAACTGGCTTCTGAAGCCGTCGGATCGATGCGTAATAAAATGCTACGCATACTTATAGTCCCCCTTGCGAGCGCAGTACGACTTTAATATCGTCGGCACTAAAACGATGTATCACACTTTGCATACGCGAACTAGCCCGACTCACTTTTGCAAAGGAATCTAATAAAAAATACCGACTCTCGATACCAATCCCATTCAAATCCACTTTTTTACCCCGAATCATCGGATGATCAACCACATCGGCAATATCATCCAACGGTGTTTCAGCAAGCTCTTTTTGCAATTCTTCTGCTTCACTATCAGATAAAGGATCAATAATCATTTGTAATACCTGGGGTGAAGCTGTATTAATATTAATCGCCACATCGGTCGCAGGTAATGCCACTAAGGCTTTTGATAACACCTGGTATTGTTCGTAATCAATACCCTTAATATAGAGCAATTCACTAATACTGCCCATCATACCATTGCCAGCCCGATGTGGGCGATCGCCTTGCAAGTAATCAACGTCTTCGGCTCCATCAGGGAAACGGGCTTGTTCATCCACATCCAACCAATCGATAATGGCGTTAGCCAAGTCAGCTGACAAATTATTGATCACCAGCCATTTTCTTAACCGCTCTTCATCCCATTTATTCAGCTTTTCCTTAGCAAGATTATTCACATTAAACTTACCTTGCAAATCTGAAATTTTTCCGGTTAATACGCCCCCTTCAATGGGAAAAACCGCCTCTTGCTGGGCCCAAATATCTTGATACGAATCGACTTGGTTATCGTTAAAGTCTTCTCTGAGGATTAACTTTGCAAAATCCTCTGCACTCAGCAAATATAAATAGGCTTGTTCATGTAATAAAATATTCTCAGTACGACGAAAATAAACTTGCTGCTCTGCAGTCATCGACACCGCAGTAATGGTGGCTAAACTCATCACCATCATGGCCGTAATTAATGCGACACCTTTCACGGCTTTACTTGTTTGTCGATAGATAGGCCGCATATTTATGCCTCAGGCAATAAAAAAAGCCGGTTAATCTCACCATAATCTTTTAAGGTGATATTAATCGCAACCGCTTTGGGCACACCAAGCGGCTGTGGATTGGCTGATTGCGATAATGGTGTATCTACTGAGTTCCAACTGGTTTTCCACTCCCCTTGGGCATTCAAGAATCGAATCTCAACCTTATCGATATCGGCTAACAGTTGCTGCTTGCGCGGCTCAGAGTCTTGTGCCAAATCCAGCACATGCCAACTCATACGGTATAGTGTTTCGTCTTCTAATAAATACCCGACCCGCTGTAAATTACTACGCTCAATCCCTTGTGGCACACGCCGCCCGGTGCGAGTTAAGGCTAAACGATAATCTGCTAATTCATCGCCAATAATCTCACCCTCCACTGCGCCATAACCGTTGCGAATAGGGCGCCGGACTATTTGCTGTAAATCTCTTTCTAAATAGAGAAAGGTCATTTGTATTTCGGATAAGCGTTTTTCGACTTTGCCGGTATGGTCGCGCGCATTCATTACCTGCATTAACCCGGTATAAGCCATATAAGACACAATGGCAAAAACAGAGGTGGCTACTAGCAACTCAAATAAAGTAAAACCAGATTGTCGTTGCATGTTGCGCACTATAAGTCCCCCAGCAATGAGCGAACTAATACAGTAGGTGGTTCATCTTTATCTTCCGCCGCAGGCTTAACGGCGACTTCAATTTCTCTGAGTGTGGGGTAGCTGGTTTCTTTTACCTCGAGATCCCAACGCCAAACACGCCCTGCCATTTCATCTTCGCCATCAGTACTGCCTTTAGCTGGTAACTTGCCTTGTAAACGTAACTCTGCCACTTTATTCATGGCTACCCATTGGGCAATGGTTTTATCTTGTAAGTAGATGGCCGAATTCGTTACCGCTGTAGCCACTTTAATTGCGGCCAGTAAGCTAAACGACAACACAACCAGAGCAACCAAAACCTCGAGTAAAGTAAACGCCGATTGTCGTGCAATAAATCCACTCATTAGCCTATCTCTTCGGGCAACTTAATAGTGAGTTCACCATCTTCGGTAGCCACCAAACGAAACTCCGCGGTGGCATCTTCGCGCCGTAAAATCAATTCAAAGGGAAAGATCTCGCCACTGGGGAAAATAAACACCCGTTGTACATTTTGATCTTCAATATCTTCATCTTGCTCTGTGGTCGATAAACCAGGATTGGCATCGTCTTTTTCCACTGGTAAATCTTCGATTACCAGAATCATCTCTGTGCCAATGGGGATCGAACGCTGACGAAAAACCTGGGCATCCTCAAGCGGTAGCCAAATTTGTTTTTCCATGTCATAGCGCTCGAATCGATACCCTTCTTCATTGATAGCCAGGGCCATGTCTTCGCCCTGTAAAATCGCCTCTTCGCGCGCTAGATTAACCAGCGCATGCAGACGATTCATTTCGATCTCCATGTGTTCTTCAAGTCGATCAGTGTTAATCGACAACACAATAGAACTGACAATAATACCGATAATGATCAGCACGACCATCATTTCGATAAGCGTAAAACCTCGCTGTCGAAAAGATGGTGTGTGAGTCAATGTACTAACCTAGGTTCTCTTAGCTGGCTGGAATATCTTCGTCTAAATTCCAGTTACCGATATCATCTTCCGGTGTGCCAAGATTTTTACCGGTAGAGAACACATCAATCGTGCCATGGCTACCCGGGTTCGAATACTGATACGCGTTTTGCCACGGATCATCATTCACTTTTTTCACATAAGGCCCTTTCCAACGGCGCGGCTCCGGTGAGCCAGAAGGTTTTTCCACTAATGCTTGCAAGCCTTGCTCGGTACTGGGGTAATCATAGTTATCTAACTTATAGCGGTTCAGTGCTTCTTCCAAAGCACGGATATCTTGTTTGGCCTTATTAATTCGCGCTTCGCCCGGCTTATCCATGATATTGGGCACCACGACTGCCGCTAAAATACCTAGGATGACAACCACGACCATCACTTCAATAAGCGTAAAGCCGGTTTGTTTAGACACATTCATTGTTCTACCTCTAATCTTGTTATGCATAATTAACCTATTAATTGATTCATGTTAAAGATCGGCAATAAGGTCGCTAACACGATAAACAATACAATCATTCCCATCACAATAATGAGAATCGGTTCCATCATTCCCATTAAAAAGGAAATTTGGGTTTCTTGTTCACGTTCTTGGTTAACCGAAGCCCGCTCTAACATATCTTCTAAATTACCACTGACCTCACCACTGCCAATCAGGTTCACCGTCATGGGAGGAAAATAACCACTTTGTTCCAATGATTTGGCTAGCCCCGCGCCTTCTCGTACTTTGTGCGCTGCAGAAACAACAGCCTCACGCATGGGCAAATTACTCACCACCTGCGCCGCAATGCGCAGCGCTTCCAACACAGGTACGCCACTGGCGGCCAGGATACTTAAAGTCCGCGTAAACCGCGCCGTATTCACCCCACGCACG
>CAZPAE010000050.1:0-9894 GCA_964584455.1 uncultured Thioalkalispiraceae bacterium | reverse complement strand
CGTCACATCATAGCGATCACATAAACGTTGATAAGCAGATAACACGGCTGCCATCGCTGTTTGCTTATAATCATGATAAGCCACTGCATTCAAGTTACCGATAGCCTGCCCATGAATAATGATCTGCGCATCGGTATCACTATTAGGTTTGATTAAAACTGGATTCATATCCGTATGTGGCTCAATACCACAGGCTTGAGCTTGTACTGCTTGGGCCCGACCTATCTCACCTTGATCACAGGTCACCGCACTATTAAGCGCCATGTTCTGCGGTTTAAAAGGTGCCACCGACCAACCTTGTCTTCTAGCCCAACGGCACAATGCTGTTACTAAAAAACTCTTACCTGCATCCGAGGTAGTACCTTGTACCATTAATTGTCGCATACCAAACCTTTTGCTAACGGCAAACCAGACAATGCTTTTTCTAAACGCAACCAATCTTTTTCTTGTTTCGGTAACCCAAATCGTAAACTAAGTGGCTGCTCAAAATAACGTATCAATATACCCTGCTGCGCTAACAGATCATAATACGTTTTTGCTAAAGGGGTACAAACCCACTGAAATAAACCACAGCCGCCACTTATGGTTAAACCCGCATTTGCTAATAACTTCGCTAGCCGTTTCCCTTGTACTATTAAATTGTGACGAGCTTTATCATGCCATTGCCTATCCATGAGCGCATGAGAGGCAAGCCATCGTGCAGGGTGATTGACAGCCCATGGCCCTAAACGCTCATGCAATGTGTGTAGCCATTTGGCCGATGTAAAAACAAAACCTAACCTGACACCGGCCAAGCCAAAAAATTTACCCAATGAACGTAATACTATTAAGCCTTCACGCGGTGAATAACGGGTCAAGCTATATTCTGGTGTGATATCAATAAACGCCTCATCAACAACTAACCAACCATCGCGTTTAGCTAAATATTGCTGCCACTCTAATAATTGCTCTACACTAAACAAATGCCCCGTCGGGTTATTGGGGTTAATTAAAACTAATACATCGGTTTGACCCAAAGCTTGATTAATTTGTGTTTCACTCACTAATGTCACATCATGCCCAGCATGTTGCCAGGCATGTAAGTGCTCTTTATAACCAGGGTGGGTTATCGCAACCCGTGAATGATTGCGTAATGTAGGTAGGCACTGGATGGCTGCTTGTGATCCGGCAACAGGCAAAAAATGATCTGTTTGATAATATTGTGTAGCGACCGCTATCAGTCCATCATCCTGTTCTGGCAAACGTAACCAAACTTCAGCGGGCACCTCAGGAACCGACCAACCATTAGGGTTAATACCAGTGGATAGGTCTAACCAGTTCGTATGCGGAATATCATACTGTAGCGCAGCACGACGTAAACGCCCACCATGTTCAAAACTAATAGGCTCAAACATGCGCTATCACACTCACTGTAAGATAAACAACTAACCAGAGCAAAACACCATGATGCACCAAGTTTAAGGATTGTAAAATGGTTTGGTTATTAGGCGCATTACCGATACCAAGTACATGGCGTTCATGCCACTGTCCTTGATAACATGCCCTTCCGCCAAGCGAAACACCTAATGCACCAGCACCTGCTGCCATCACTGGACCTGCATTCGGACTATCCCAGTGCCTTGCTTGTTGATGCCAGCAATGTAACGCTACACGCGTTTTCCCCAGCAATGCATAGGTTAATGCAGTTAATCTTGCAGGAAAATAATTTAATACATCATCAAGGCGTGCCGCAGCCCAACCAAAATGACGATATTCTACAGTACGATATCCCCACATCGCATCTAGCGTATTCACTAAGCGATGAATAATCACCCCAGGCACGCCGGCCAACATAAACCAAAATAAGGTCGCAAACACAGCATCATTGCCATTCTCTAAAACAGACTCTGTTGCTGCTTTATGAATATTCAAAGTTGCCGTATCTCGACTCACCATCATACTAGTTAACTCACGGGCGCTCTCACTATCACCTTGCTGTAATGCACGATAGATAGGGTAAGCATGTTCATATAAACTCCGGTGCCCCAGCGCTAAATAGATGACCACTATCTCAATACATAATGTGATAATCACTGAATCAGTGCTAAAAAGTAATAAACTAATGATCAACAGTGGAGGTAATAATGCCAATAACAACGCAACAATACCAAGCCAACGCAGCCCAGTGGCTGAGCAATCATTATAACGATTGAGATAAAATTCTAAGCGGCGTGCAATGTAGCCAAACCCAATTAACGGATGGAATCGTCTTGGTTCACCTAACATCCAGTCCAACACTATCGCAATGAGCAGTGCTAAAACACCAAGTAAGTAATTGAGTAACAACACCTTGCTGATATCAGCAAGTGTAATTAACTCAAAATCCATAAGCAATTATCCATCATGATGCTCATAACTCTATGCCTTTTTGTGCCCGTACACCCGCATGAAAAGCATGTTTTACCACACACATTTCAGTTACCGTATCAGCCACATCAATTAACTCGGCAGGTGCGGCTCGTCCTGTAATGACCACATGCTGTTGGTTAGGGCGTTGTTGCAGCGCACCAATAACATCAGGCAATGCAATATACTGATGTTTTAAGGCAATATTTAATTCATCTAACACAACCAAATCTATCTCGGGGTTGGAAAGATACCCTTGAGCTGTTGACCATGCTTGTTGTGCTGAGCGTATATCGCGTTCTCTATCTTGAGTTTCCCAAGTAAACCCTTCACCCATCACATGGTAAGCCACTTGAGAAAATTGACGAAAAAAAGCCTCTTCACCGGTACTATAGCTTCCCTTGATAAATTGAATAATGGCAACCCGCATGTTATGGCCCAGCGCCCGAGCTACCATACCAAAGGCTGAACTAGATTTACCTTTGCCATTACCTGTGTGAATCAGCACAACACCTCTATCTTGTGTTGCACGAGCAATGGATGCATCAACAACTTGTTTCTTACGCTGCATGCGTTGTTGGTGGCGTTCATTGCGTTGTTTATCCATACTATGAAAACCTAATCGGTTCGGTGTATTGTTAGCTTAGTTTGCTGCGCCCAGCCTACTAAACCATGAACAATCACAGCCAAACCTACATAAAAAGCCGCATTCGATAAGAAAGTAGGATAAAAACGCACAATACGCATGAGCATTTCGGTCATTGTCTGATCAGTATAGCGTCCAGAGAACCAATAAAACCCACCAGTGGAAAGAATCTGGCACACGAACACACCGGCTAATCCGAACAAGGCTAAAGGCAATAGTGTCTGCCATTTAAACTGATAATAGCGAGAGTAAAGCCGTCCCGCAAACCACAACGCACTATACGCAGGAATTAAGAAAGGATAGGCCGGACTAATACAAAAACCGATTGGACTACCTGATAATACAGGTAGTAAATCAATTGCGACCACTTCGAGCAGATAAAACAACAACATTCGACGCTGAGGCAGATAAACACCCGCTAAGAAAAACACGGCCCAACTAGCACCGGGCAGTAATGTGATACTCGCAAAGTGGTGACCACGTGTCACAAAGATGAGTAGCGCCAACAAAATGCCGATGGTTATTTGCCAGGGGAGTGATATTTTAAATCGCATATTCTTAATACCAATTATTGTGGTTGATAACGCAATGTTACGTAGGCACCCAAACCAGGTTGGTCATAGTAGCGTGCTGTTTGATAATCCTTATCAAACAAATTCTCAACCCGCGCTTGCAATCGCCATGCTTCATCCAAACGGTATTCACCCCGTAAATCCCAAGTAATATAGCTGCCTAATCTATTGGTATTGGCTATATCATCATAGCGACGCCCCTCACCACGTAAAGTAAGCCCCACAGAATAGTCATTAAAATCGCGATCAACATTTAATGCTAATGATTGCTGTGCGCGTCTTGGCAAAATATTACCGTAATTTGTCCCCGAACCACGGTTTTCTGGATCGATCAGCGTTAATGCCGTATTGATACGCCATTGCGCTACTTGGGTAGTAAACTGGGTTTCCAAACCACGAATCCGTGCTTCATCAATATTAAAAGGTATGTAAGTAACACTATCGTATGCGATAAGATTATCTACTGATGTTTGATAGAGATTAAATTGCCATGCGCCCCAAGATAAATTGGTGCTTAAACCAAGCTCGACACTCTGTGATTTTTCTGATTTTAAATTGGCATTACTGGAAAACGGAAAATACAACTCATTAAAGGTAGGTGCCTTAAACGCGGTACCATAAGATAGGGTCACACGTGTTTTATCAGTCACATTATAGCCCCAAGCAGCGCGGCCAGTGACCTCATCACCAAACTGTTCATTGTTGTCATGGCGTAAATTAAACTGTAAATCATGATCTGTTAGCTGTGCTTGATATTGAGCAAATACACCAACATTATCTCGCGAGGTTGCCGCAAATGATAATGTACTATTAATTTGCTCATTAATCTGATCATCTTGATAATCAATGCCTGTAGTGAGTATGTGATTATCGGCTAAAGTAATATCATTTTGAAATGAAATACTATCACGTGTCGTCTCGTATTTACCCTCAAATACACCATTCAGCAAATTATCTGTATTATCTTGGCTTTGCCCTAATCGCAGTGTACTGTACCAATTATTACCGATATTAAAACTGACTCGGCTACCAATGACTTGTTGCACACCTTCAGCTTCATTCTGACCACTTCCATCATATTCAGTGTCATATTCAGTATGTAATACGTAAAACTCTAGTTCTGTCATATTAGTAAAGCGATGCCCAACACGGGCCGAAATCGAGGTATTATTATATCCATCACGATCCGGCTCTGAAATAAAACAACCATCATCCTCTGGACCAACACAGCTGTTGTAACCTTCGGTATCAAACACACTGAACCCCACATTAAACCAACTTTTCTCACTACTAGCGGATAAATTGGCAGCAGCACGATGGGTTTTATCACTGCCGGTTTCTAAACTGAGACTCGGAGTTAATACACCCTGACCTTTACGGGTAAAGATTTGAATCACACCACCAATAGCTTCTGAGCCATACAAACTCGATGCCGGCCCACGGACAATTTCAATCCTTTCAATCTGATCAATCGGAATATGCTCAAAAGCTGTTGCGCCTGAAGTTGCTGAGCCTACTTTAATGCCATCCACCAATACCAAAACATGATCCGACTCTGCACCACGCAAGAAGAAAGAGGTGGTTTTTCCAAAGCCTCCATTGTTGGCAATAGATAAGCCAGGTGTTCCACGTAATAAATCAAGTACTGATGTTGCCTGCTGTTGCTCAATTTGCTTTCGATCAATCACCGTGACCGATGCTAATGCAGAGTCAGCAGTGATAGCGGTTCTTGTGGCAGTAACGATAATAGGACTACTTTCTTGTGCCCAAGTCCTGGTTTGATAACTAAGTAATAAAGCGAATAATGTAAGATGCAGAATTGTGTTTTTCATTTTTCCACCCAATAGCACACCCGCATAGGCAAGTGGGATTTGTCTTTTAAATAGGTATGGAGGAAGAACTATCGAACAGGCGTGAAGTGAATATCTTCTCGCTGCAGTACTACCCTCCGTAATACCTTGCTAAGCGAATCAGGCCGGTCTCCGGGCTCACGAGTGACTTCTTTTTTAGTGGATCGCCTTCCCATGCTAGGCACAGTGACATAATGATCCACCACAACTCGCATACCGTTGCGGGGGCAGCGTCGGCTTTGCTATTAGCTTACCGACTTCCCGTTTCATCCTGTTCAAGAAAATATGAGTATGAAAAGGACACCTGAAACTTAAGGCTAATTAGACCCCAGAAGCATTCATCATTTCAAGTCATTTATGTTTTTATCGCATCCAGTGCAATTGGTAAGGGCAGTGCATTTTGCAGCCGAGCTACCAGCCAAATATCACACCTTCTAATAATGTTTGATGGCCTTTGTATTCTGCTAAACGCGCAGGAATAAAGCTTTTTGCTTGGCCACCAAAGCGACGCACAACTTGCTGGCTAGCCCTCACGCCTTCACCTAACATGAGAGATTGTACAATTAATGTTTTATCACGTTGGCTAACACGTTTACTCACCGTAATGCTTTGATTGGGGAATGCTTTAGTGGTGTGGATTATTTTAAGTTGTTGACGTTGCTTTTTCGTTAGTACTTCATCATAAAATGATGAACGAACAACCACAGCACGACAGCGACTATTGCGAAATGCAGCAAAAACAGCAGGCATTCCCCCAACAATCCCTCTTATTTCAGGCTGACGCACAGGATTTGGATATGCCTGTAAAATAGCAAGTGTGGATAAATTAGGCGGAGCAATACCACATATCTTTTTGCCGACCAAATCACGGGGCTGATTAATACTTTGATCATCCCAATCAACTAATAAATAGAATATTAATTGGCCTGGTAGCTTTACCAACACATCATGTTCGAGGTGTGTAATCCGCCATGCTGCAAAATGCGGACCATCGAATACAATATCGAACTTATCAACCCGCATATCACGTTGATAAGTTAACCAATCACCTGCATGTTGGTAAACAACACGTTTGCCAAGTAACTCACTGAGATGTAAAGCAATAGGGCCATATAAACGCTGACCGGCTTTGGGCATTTCCCGTGGCGGTGCAGTAAAAACCAACTCTTGTGCATAAACCGGTGTGATCAATCCTTGTACTAACAACAGTAAACCAATCCCCAACTTGCCCATTGTCATGCTCCTTGAATACACTACTTCCGTTTTATCATCTTCTTATATATATAATGCTACAATGCTGGCCCAACACCGTACTGGTTAAATATAAAACCGAGCACGTAGTCTGGCACGGCAAACACAACTTGAAAAGCACTTTAAAAATGCCTATCTTTCGGAAATGAAATTAGAAATACTAAGCTTAATATATTCGCGCAATGACACAGAGAAATAGATGTTCAAATCTGTCCTTCAGTTTCCTAATCCCAGCATACCAAAAGTTTTATCTCACTTATCGTTACCTAAATTAGCTCAACTACCTGTTGCACGCCCCCAGCTTCGCTTAAAACAGTTAGAACAATGGGCCATAACACTGCCCAAGGGAAATACCACTGTTGTTGCTCACCAAATGCTGGAAAAACTTAAAACCCTCAATCACTCACCTTACCCGGCACGTGAGCGAGTAGAACTACTTACCTTTTTACGACCCATTTTAGATGAATTGCTGCAAACGATTCGCGAACCTCTGCGCAAAACGAATATTCCTTTGGATAACCAACAATTATATCAAGCAAAGCTTTTACAATCTTTGCAGGAACAAATGGCTATCGGCTATAAACGTGCGACCTGTGCATTAGCCAGTAAACCGCAGCGCCGTGAATTTGATCAACTGTTACTCATTGAAAGTATCTATATGGCAATGGTTTATTTAAGCCATCGCCTTATCGATACCTATAGCTTATATACAGAAGAGCCGGCCTATGTGTGGTCTGATCTCAATTACTTATATCAGTTTGCCGAAGCTAATCAATTACATACACAGTTAGTTGATGATCATCTGCCAGATACACCGCTACCGGTACACCTGACGATAGATTTTGCCTATAAGCGTATCTTGCTATTGCGTCTTGCCGAGCCCTACCACCTCATGCAGCATGAAGCGGATGATATTTTTCGCCTGATTGCCTCTTCAGTTGAAAGCTGCACTCTAGAACCTTACATGGAAATCGTTACTCAGGGTGAATATGTTATTGATTTGAGCGCAGACAGTGCTCCACGCTATTTAGAAAATACGACTCCCTGGCATCCGAGCAAACCCCGCATTGTTGATATTTCCAAGGTAAAAAGACAGCTCAACATTCACTTATCCCGTTTGCTGCGTTCGAATATGCATAATGCAGAGTTCGCCGCTGTCTCACTAGTAGAACGGCAACAACGTGACATGTTATTACGTTTAGCCGATGCCTGGCACGGCTCATTAGTGCGCCAGACCCCGCGCTTTCAACTCAAGGCACAAGTGGAATTGACCTCAGGCCTAAACGCAGCACATCACTATATCTCCAACCGTGAGCCATTTACCCCTGAAATGGATGAGTTAAAACTGATTAGCCATACCTATGATCTCGATGCTCACCATGACACCGTTTTCGCTAATGCTTATTTAAGTGCATTACAAAAAGATCGTCGCCATGGATTACAAAATTATGCCATTAACCCTTGGTGGCAAAGTAATGTCAGCCCCATTGGTATCGCGTTAAATAGCAAACAAAATGATTACAACGTAGATATACGGGTTGGCGAACTAGTGACGTATCGTTTTTCGGGGAAACGCCTGCAACGTTGGCAGATTGGTGTCATTCGTTGGCTTAAACATGAACTCACCGATGAGCTAGAAGGGATTATTAACATCGGCATTATGAACCTAGCCAATGGCATTGTTCCTATTGGCATCAAAGCACTCGCCGGGTTAGGGCATGGCACTGAATACTGTCGCGGATTATTTGTGCCCAAACAAGCTATTAGTTTTCAACAACGTAGTTTGATTGTACCGGCATTTTCATATGATGTAGGGACGATTCTCGCCGTCAATGTAAAGAACAAAATCTTTTATGCTAAATTAACTCGGATGTTACTCTCGACGCGTTCTTTCACTCAGTTCGACTTTGAAATTGTACAACGCCCCATGGATT
This sequence comes from uncultured Thioalkalispiraceae bacterium, assembly GCA_964584455.1. Taxonomy (GTDB): domain Bacteria; phylum Pseudomonadota; class Gammaproteobacteria; order UBA6429; family Thiohalophilaceae; genus CAZPAE01. The sequence continues at coordinate 1,256 of CAZPAE010000050.1, read as the reverse complement.
TTTAGTGCATAGTTTGCACATGCAACAAGGCTTTAATTTGTGTTGCATACCAAAATGGATTAGCCGCTAACTCATCATGCCCCACATTCAAGGCACGCTGTGCCTGCTGTAATAAAGTTTTGTTCGAGGTTTGTTTAGCAAACCGGTAAGTCGTCTCGATCAATACTGCAGCCGATGCCGGTAAAGGACCGTCGGGTATTAACGTAGTGCCAGTACCATATTTTAACAACATGTTCTCAGCCAATATCCAACCTTGTTGGCTATAAAAACGCTGCCAAGCCTGCAATAGGATATTTCGTAATAATACTTTGTCCTCATCGCGTTGGTCATATTGCCACTTAACCCATACAGCTTGTGCTAAATACGCATAGTCTTCTAAGGTACCTGCCCCTGAGACAACACCCTTGTTGCTCACGGCCCGGCGTACTTGTTGCTGTTTATTATCCCATAGCGTTTGATGTACGTACCCTGTTAACAATTTCAACGCTTGTTTGTATTGTGGTTTATCCGTATATTTCGCGCCATCAACTAATGCTTTTAAAGCAAGTGCATTCCATGCGGTTAATATTTTACTGTCTTTCGGTAAGATACGTTTAGCACGCTGTGCTAACATTTTTTGTTTTGCTGAGGCTAATATATTTTTAACTTGCCCAAGGCTTTTATTCATTGCCTTAGCAATGCTCTCTAATGTTTCTGCTTGTATTAAATGGTGCTCACCATCTAAATCAGGCACACCTTGTATTTGCCAAAAACGACTAACCACCTTATATTCATCTTCAGTTAATTGTTGCTCTAGTTCGGCTTTATCCCATAGGTAATAGCCACCCTCCACACCTTTGTCATCTACCGCCGATAAACTGGCAGCAAAAGCAGGACTGTTTGTATCTAGGGTAGATAAAATAAAGTCTAAAGTTTCACTGGCGACATCAGCATATTCAGGTTGCTGTAAAATATCTGCCGCTTTGAAATAAAGGCTGGCTAACAAAGCATTGTCATAGAGCATTTTCTCAAAATGCGGTATTTGCCAGCTCGGGTCAACTACATAGCGATAAAAACCGCCGCCTAATTGATCCTTCAAACCTTGGCTGGCCATTTGCTCTAAGGTAAATGCTATAAAAGCTTTCATTTTATCACTAGGCCGATGCTGATAAATATCCAGTAGCGCATCAAGCTGTGGTACCGATGGGAATTTATTTTCTTGCCCAAAACCACCTTGTAATTCATCTGCTAACATTTGCGCCGACCCTACCAGGTTT
>CAZPAE010000049.1:247-9935 GCA_964584455.1 uncultured Thioalkalispiraceae bacterium | reverse complement strand
GGCATTTTTGGCGTAGAGTTATTTATAAAAGGGGATGAAGTCTGGTTTAGTGAAGTTAGCCCAAGACCTCATGACACGGGCATGGTCACTATGACGAGCCAAGTGCAAAATGAATTTGAATTACATGCGCGTGCCATACTGGGATTACCTGTCTCGGTTGCAATGCGTTCCCCCGGCGCTAGCGCCGTTATCTATGGTGGCATGAATAAAAAAGGCATTAGCTTTAGTCATATTGACAAAGCACTCGCCATCCCACAAACCGATATTCGCTTATTTGGTAAACCCGAAGCATTTGAACGCCGCCGCATGGGCGTCGCACTGGCTTATGACAATGATCTACAAACGGCTCGCGATAATGCAAAAACTGCAGCTAGTGCAGTAGAAACACACGCCCAATAAATCGGTTACTCATAGCGAGCCAGCTCTTCCCAACGGACATAAGCATGGGATAATTGCTCATCGATCGTTTCCAGGCGACTCATGGTTTGGCTGATTTGCGCTTTTTCTTGCTGGTAAAAATCTGACTCAGTCATGCGTTGCTCAATATCCGCCTTTTCTGTTTCTAGCTGCTCAATGGTATCCGGTAAGGTATCGAGTTCACGTTGTTCCTTATAACTTAACTTTTGTTTTGGCTTATCGTTGACTGGCTTAGGTAGTGCACTTTTTTCTGATGTTTTTTTAGTAGCTGTTGTCGACTTCTTTGTCGTTGTGGGGCGTTGACGTAACCAATCTTCATACCCCCCGACATACTCATTAACCCGACCATCACCTTCAAATACTAAAGTACTTGTGACGATATTATCGAGAAACGTCCGATCATGGCTCACTAGCAATAGTGTTCCATCAAAATCACTCAGTAAATCTTCCAACAACTCTAAGGTGTCCACATCGAGATCATTAGTAGGTTCATCTAAGATTAATAAATTAGCGGGTTGCGTAAATAACTTAGCTAGTAATAAACGATTACGTTCACCACCGGATAATACCTTCACCGGTGAATCCACGCGCTCCGGTGGAAAAAGAAAACTACGTAAATAACCAATCACATGACGAGAACGGCCCTTAACTGAAATAAAGTCACTATTCTCACTCAAGTTATCACGAACTGACTTTTCAGGATTTAAGATGGCACGATGCTGGTCGAAATAGGCTTTATCAAGCTTTGTACCGGTAACAACTTTCCCGCTATCAGGCTTTAGTTCACCTAAGATAATTTTTAATAGCGTGCTTTTACCCGAACCATTGGGCCCAATTACACCAACCCGATCACCACGTAAAATGCGTGTAGAAAAATCACTAATGATAGGTACATCACCATAACTGAAATTAACATGGTGTATATCCGCCACCAGCTTGCCAGCAATATCAGCCCGATTAAGTTCTAGTTCTGCACGCCCTTGTACTGAAATACGCTGTCGATGTTGCTCACGTAAACTCTGCAATGCCCGCACACGCCCTTGGTTACGCTTACGGCGCGCTTTAATCCCTTGTCTTATCCATGCTTCTTCTTGAGCAAGCTTTTTATCAAACTTAGCTCGAGCACGCTCTTCGATGGCGAGCAATTCTTCTTTTTTCTGCAAATAGTTTTCATAGTCACCCGGAAAGGTCGTTAACTGGCCTCTATCTAATTCAATAATACGTGTGGCCAAGTTTCTAACAAAAGTCCGATCATGGGTAATAAATATGATGCCGCCTTGATAGGCTTTTAGAAAATCCTCTAACCATTGAATCGCTTCAATATCCATATGGTTAGTTGGCTCATCAAGTAGTAATAACTCAGGCTCACTCACCAACGCTTTGGCTAACATCACCCTGCGACGTATACCACCGGAGCAGTCTTTTAATCGTTTATCTGCCGGTAAATTGAGCTTGCTTAATACCATCTCTATTTTTTGCTCACTATTCCAACCATGCAGACTTTCGATTTGTTGCTGCAAATCAGACATCAATTGCAATGCTGTGGCATCTTGCTCGGCTAAGTTATGCACTAACCCGTGATAGCGAGACAACAACTGACCCAGTTGACCTAGGCCGGATGCCACAATGTCATAGATACTAGATTCAACATCTTCAGGTACTTCTTGCTCTAAATAAGACACGCGCAAGTTAGGCTGTTGCCAAATGTCCCCTTCGTCCGGCTCATGAATACCGCTAATCACCCGAAATAAGGTGGATTTGCCGGTACCGTTACGCCCTACTAAGCAAACGCGCTCCCCTTTCTCAATCTGAAAGTCGACTTCCGCCAATAATGGATGATGGCCAAAAGCTAAGGAGATTTTTTTAAGATTCAATAACATAGAAATGTACAACAAATATCAAATAGTCAGAGCGCTATTTTACTCAAAATACAGACTGATTGGTGAGATGTTTAGCTTATCCAATGACTAATAAGTTTCCGAATTCGTGTCTAATTTGATATATCAGGTTGAGGAGACACTGTGAGGGACCGTGCGGCTACATGGACGTGGCCGCCGAGCATACAAGGATGTATTCACAGCGTGTCCTTCAAAGTGTCTCCTCAACCTGCAACTGGGGCTGAAGCTATTTAGCTTATTGCATTTTGTGCTTTTAGGTAATACCAACGGCCTTGCTCCCTAACGAACTCACTCTTCTCATGCATCACTTCAGCTTTACCGTTAATGGTAAACCGCGCATCAAATTCAACCATGCCGGTATCATCTTCACCGCCACCTGCAACAGTTTGTAAAATGGTTAACAAAATCCACTTCATTTTGGGTTGGCTAGCAAAATCCAATTTGGCAGGACGTGTTGAAGGATGCCAAGTTGCTAACAAATAATCAGCCTGAGCCAGCGCATAGGCACTATAACGCGAACGCATTAACTGCTCTGCCGTGCTAGGTAGCCTCTCTGACTCAATAAACGGCGCACAACAAACCGTATACACTTTCCCACTACCACAAGGACAATCCTGTGATTTACTCTTACTTCGTTTACCCACTTACTGGTGACTCATTTTTCGGTAAATCGATTCTTGCCCTGTGTGACTGGTGACAATCCGTAACTCATCACGTTGTTCATTCACATGGAACGTGGCGATAATATCTTTTCCTTTATAAGTAAAAACCGCTTTTACATCTTTCCCGGCAACAACATAAAACCCGTCTAATTCGCCGAGTGGACCAATACTTTTGGCGTCCCCATTGGCGGCAAACTCCAACCAGTCTTTTTCCACATTATCAGGATCGAAATATAATTCCCATTTCCCGACAATCCAGGTTTCTTCCGCCCAGACAGGTAAAATAATAAGGATTGCCATTGCCATGAATGTACTGCGCCATAATTGCTTCATATTTCGACGAGACCCGTTTTAGAAAGAGTTAATAGTATAGCCGTTCTGTGGCATGATAATGCCATGAATACATCAAGCCTTCCTAATTTTCTGGTTATCCGACTGGATACTGCAACAGGCTTTTATAAAGTGGGCTGGGACAGTGACATGCCACTGGGTCGCTTTACCCATATAGAAAAAATATGCAAAACCACGAGCAGTGCCGCCATTACCCCCAACCATCCACTGTATGAGCAATATCAACAGGCCTGCCTGACAGCAACGCAATACAATAAGAAACCGCTCACCACGCAACATCATCAATTATTTGAAAAAGGTTGGCTACCGGTGCCGTTGAGCTTACATAATTTGATTAGCTCAACACAAGCGGATGAAATTGGCTGCTTTGTACAACCGGCCACAAAACTCATGCAAAAACTCTGTCAACAACATCATGAAGTATGGGCTGTTGTTCATCAACAAAAAATTATTAATGTCCTATCGCGTACTCCACCTCGAGTTATGCAACCTGTAGAGTTTCATGTTTGGAAAAACCATTGCTTACAAAAGCTAGCCCAATCAGACGGTGAGATTCAAACAGGACGCTTATGTGTACAAGAAACGGGGCTGTGGTTTTGCCCTGAAGCAAGCTAATTAAGCGTTTAATACCTGAGCTTTATCTTGCACAAGCGTACCATTTTGATAATCCATATTAGCTTGTTGTATTTCTTCACGTGTATTCATTACAAAAGGCCCTGCTTGTACAATTGGTTCACCTATAGGGCAGCCCATAACAATAATAAATCGGGCAGCCTGTGTATCCGCTTGCACATGAATACTATCGCCTTCACCAAACACCGCTAGCTGATGGTTCGATAGTCGCTGTTTGCCTAATGACACACTGCCTTCAAATACATAAATGAAACAAACCAGATCCGCAGCACAATCATGGTGAAATGTTGCACCGGGTTTTAAATCCACATCAAAATATTGCACATGAGTATGTGGATCATGAATGGGACCTAGCGCTCGATGATATTGCCCAAGCAAGACTTTTGTTGTCATTCCCGACTGGCGTATCACTGGAAACAAATTAGCTGCATATTCTTGATAGTTGGGTAAGGTCATTTTCTGTTCAGCGGGTAAGTTAACCCATAACTGCAAACCACGCATCAGGCCTTGAGTTTGCTGAGGCATTTCGGAATGAATAATACCACTCCCTGCTTTCATCCACTGTGCCCCACCGGGAAATAAATCACCACGGTTACCCATACTGTCTTGATGTAACATGTGGCCATCTAACATATAGGTAAATGTATTAAATCCACGGTGTGGGTGATCTGGAAACCCTGCCAAATATTGATCAGGCTGATCGCTACCAAAAAAATCCAACATGACAAAGGGATCTAAATTGCGTAATGCCGGTGTACCGATACTACGATAAACGGCCACACCCGCTCCCTCGGTAATCTGTGTTGCGTCGATAATCTGGTCAATTTTTCGTAATGCCATCGGTTCCTCCCAATATGCACCCACTATATATATTAGTATGATTAAACATAAATGACGAAATTTATTGCCGATTTAAACTTCCAGATAATCAATCACTTAGCATAAGTTATCTTTATCAATCATCGCTAATGTTAATCACTCTGAATTATGATCGAGTTCTTGCTGGAGTTTATTAACCACATCAACTACTTCTAAGAATTTCTCACCAAATATGGTAAAGGAATATTCAACATGGGGAGGGGTCTCAGGAAAAACTTCTTTATCAATAATACCAAACCGCGACAGCTTGGTAAGACGCTCATTTAATACTTTAGCCGTTAGTCCTTCTACCTGGCGCTGCATTTCACCCGGACGATTGATACCTTGACGCAACATACTCAATACAGAGAGCGACCATTTGCAGCCAATAATAGACTCAACCATTCGGCCTACATTTTTTTCTGTCTGCATTTTTTCAACCTATTCATCAAATTACACCAAAAAGTAACTAACTTACCAATTTGTGGCTACTTTTTTTGCCCACTTATATGTGAATAATACCATGCTCCTGTTAATTATTTCGGAGTGATATGTTATGAAAACAAAAGCTATTTTTTACCATGCTGGTTGCCCTGTTTGTGTTGAAGCAGAACAAGGCTTGGCCTTATCTTTAGATGCTAATCAATATGATGTTGAAGTGGTTCATTTAGGTGATACTAAAGATAGAATCGATGAAGCCAAACAAAGTGGTGTTAAGTCTGTTCCTGCTTTATTAATTGATAAACAGGTATTTCATATTAACTTTGGTGCATCATTATCTGATCTGTAAATAAAAACCCCTTGCATGCAGTGCATGCAAGGGGCCAAGGCTGCGGCATAACATGCCGCAATGGGGGGTCTACGGTTCAACAATGGTTTGACTTGTAAAATTAAACATTCATTCTGTCCTGTGCATTAAACATCGTTGGCAATGGCTGGTAGATTTATCTACGTTTTAGTTGCAGTAACGCATAGATTTAAGAACGGTTGACATACATATTAAAAAACATGGCAGTAAATGACACCATTCAAGAAACAAAGCCCAACTGATTGAACAAAATTTGGCTTCTATGTTCTGGGCACGATGGGTCTGGAGGGAGAAAAGGCGGCCCCCTGCGACAATGGCAGGTTCAGCAATAAACCGGAAACTATGAACCATATTTTCGGTCTATTTTGTTACCTATCTTCGGTTTATGGAACATTGAAAACGTCGTGAAGAACCGGATGATTCGCTTGTGTGGAAACAATATGCACATGTTATGATATCAAACCAATAGCCAGCTGGAGGATAACGGTATGTTCAGGATCTCACACTTACGAAAATCGGTAATCGCAGTTTGTGGCCTGATTTTTTTAATGATCTCACCGGGACTCGTTTCCAATGCCCTGGCTGAAGAGGATACCGTTAAGGTTGTGTATCACGCAGACTTCTCAGATCCACGCCGATTCAGTGCCATGCTGACCAGCATCAATAACATGGTAACCTACTATCAAAACAACCTCGTGGACTACGATGTACGGATCGTATTCGTGGCTCATGGCATTCGTTTTATCACCAACGATAAACTGAAAGGCTCACCGTTCGAGGAAGACAAGGCGCTGGCGGAACGCCGAAAAAATCTTAAAGGAAGACTGTCAGCGCTGCGCGATGTGCAAGGCGTCAAACTAGAACTATGTGACATCACCCGCTCGGGTATCAATCTGCCTAAGGAAAAACTCTACAAAGGGGTCAAAAGTGTAGAATCCGGCGTAGTGCGAATTGCTGAATTGCAGGGTAAAGGCTTTGCTTATATAAAAATAGAATAGTTCTCCACACCCCTCTATTTTATAGGGTGGTACCCATTACCACTAAAGCTCCATTGCCATCATACGGTGGTACACTGTTAGCCACCATGCGTAAATTTATCGATCTTCTAAATAAGAATAACGCATAGATTTAATAACGGCTCATACACATATTACAAAAATGACAGTCAGTGATGCGGTTCAAGAAACCACACCTCGTTGCTTGACCAAAATTAGGCTTTTGCTCATAATCGCTAAAAATGGAAGCGTATGAATGGATTCATTGTTATGCATCGGAAGACAATGCAAATACGGCAACTGTGCCTAACTTTTGCTTATTTACTTCAATTACTCGCCGCACAGCAAGTATTTTCATCACCCTGGATCCCCCAAAGTGATGATGAGGTTATCGCCACACTCCCTAACAACTACAATACTGATAGTGCAGAAATCAAAGAACTACGCGATAAACTCATTGCCGATCCGAACAATGAAAGAGTTGCACTCGCCCTTTGTCAACATTACCTTCATATCGCTAAAGCAACCCAAGACTCACGTTACTATGGTTATATACAGGCCATACTACAACCATGGTGGGATACACCGCAGCCACCCGTAGCCGTTCTTGAAATGCGCGTAAAAGTGAAACAGTATTTTCATGCATTCACTTCGGCACTAGACGACTTAACACAACTCATCCACATCAAGCCTCAATATGCACAAGCCTGGCTAAATGGTGCCACCATCGCACAAACTTTAGGCGATTATGCAACAGCAAATCAATTTTGTACTGGTTTACGGCGTCAAGATTTTTTGTTGTGGCGCATATGCCAGTCCCATTTATATAGTGTGACCGGCTCAGCAGCATACAGTTATGGCCAACTACAAAACTTATCCTCGATGATCCCTAGCTATCAAAAAGATCTTCGCATTTGGTTAACGGTAGTATTAGGTGATATCGCCACACAACTTAATTACACAGACCAGGCAGAACGCCACTATCAACAAGCCTTAGCACTTTCGCCTGATAACACATATCTGCTTGGTAACTATAGTGATTTTTTATTGCAACAAAATAAACCGAAACGAGTAAAAACACTACTCAAAAATAAAACGCACATAGATAGCTTATTACTACGTCTGACATTAGCTGAAAAAACATTGAATGAGAAAACTTATCAGAAACACATTAGGACTCTAAAAACACGCTATCAACACTATTATCGACGTGGAGATATACCACACTATCGTGAGGAAATTCGCTTTTATCTCTACCTCAGCCATAACCCCCAACGCGCATTACGATTAGCACAACAAAATTGGCAAAATGCAAAAACACCTATCGATACCCGACTATTACTAGAAGCCGCGATAGCACAGCAAGCAAGTGCGGTTATTTTAGAAGTAAAACGATGGCTAGATAAGACCCAACTAGAAGATAAAAGAATTGATGCCCTACTACGCCAGGAGCAAGGCTAAAATGAATATAAGTTTCTGGCTACTATCTCTGCTTATCCTCATTGTCTCTAGCCATAGCTTAGCCCATAAACCTAGCGATAGTTATCTCAAAATTAACATCAACAACAAAACAGCTAAAATACAATGGGACATTGCTTTGCGCGATCTCGATCACTATCTACAGCTAGATAAAAATGGCGATAGGCTAATTACATGGGGAGAAATCAAAGAAAAACATGCTTCTATTGAACAGTTAGCAAGAACGAATTTAGCTATCAATGAAATTTCATCGGTATCTTGTCAGTATGGTCAGGTAACCCACAAAGTCGATAAACACAGTGACGGATATTATGCTGTACTATTTTTTGATGCTCAGTGTACAAACACTATCCAGGAATTGACTATACAATATCATCTATTCTTCGAATTTGATAACCAACACCGAGGCTTAATCAGTATATCGAGTCAAAACAACCAGCATACCGATATATTGTCACCAGACAAAACAGAAATAAAAATTAATACACAGAAAACCATATCACCTTATTCCTCGATGATGCACTTCATCACTCAGGGAATTATTCATATTGCTGAAGGAGTTGACCATATACTATTTATTATTTCTTTACTGATATCGATCATCTATACCACACGTAAAGAAACAACAAAAAAATCATCGCAACTCATTAACACAAGCAAAGAAGTCTTGAAAATGGTGACCGTTTTCACTATCGCACATTCCATCACTTTAGTATTAACCACCTTAGGATTTATTCAAATACCATCACGCTTGGTTGAATCTGTCATTGCATTCTCTATTTTAATAGTGGCCATCGATAACTTATACCCCAAATTTATAGGGCATCACTTATTATTAGTCTTTGGCTTTGGGCTGATACATGGTATGGGTTTTGCCAGCGTATTGGATGGTTTATTGTTAAACAACACTCATCAGTTACTCGCATTATTGGGCTTTAACATCGGTGTTGAGGTTGGACAAATAGCTATTGTATTGCTCACATTAATACTGCTATATCCTTTATACCGACAAGCACATATACGCATAGCAACCAACTATACCAGTTCTGCTATTATCGCGGTTATCTCGGCTATTTGGTTGATTGAAAGAAGTTTAGATACAACACTAACAACATTAGTCTAGTTAAGCATGACAAAATAACATTATTTTTTCTTTGCCGTTTTACGTGCAATGTCTGCTGCCTCATATGCCCAGGCAAGCAACTCATCTTGGTCCTCAATGACTTCACCGGGTACTGAGTAATATTTTTTCACATAAACCCGTCCCTTTTTAGTCATATATGAGAATGGCTTTGAACCAGCCGCAATATAGTCTTCACGTGTACTATTATCTACACAAAAATATAAAGTGTTTCCCATCACCATTGCAAACTGTACGCCATCATATCGAAACCCTTCACCGCCAAAAAACATGCCATTAGTCAGTGAGCCCATTGGCTCTAATAACTCTAATACATATTGTGTATATTCTGGGCTTGCGGTCATTTATTGGTTCCACAGGAAATATAATGTAAGTGATATTATGAAATTAGCACAGGCCAACATATAAATAAATGCCCATACCCGGGCTTGGGTATGGGCCAGCTT
>CAZPAE010000049.1:0-237 GCA_964584455.1 uncultured Thioalkalispiraceae bacterium | reverse complement strand
ATAACACTTTCTCCTTGTTAATTAGGGTGCCATGTGAGGTGGAGCTAAATATGGAAAGTGTGGCAAATTAACGACGTCATTTTCTGTTACACCGTCTAAATCACCCGGGGCAAATACAAATGGCTTATCCAAATTAAAAGCAAACAATAAATCCATCGAATCATCATCTAGTGTACGACCATTCGGATATTTAATCTCTTGCGATGGATCAAGCTTCAATGTATCTGGCACAATCAT
>CAZPAE010000048.1:9698-9958 GCA_964584455.1 uncultured Thioalkalispiraceae bacterium | reverse complement strand
AAGTAATGATCTCTACAGTTTGACCATTGCGTAACTCGCTACGTAGTGGTGAAAGTCGGCGATCAATTTTGACGGCAACACACTCGTTCCCCACATCAGTATGCACGGAATAAGCAAAATCAACTGCCGTAGCACCGCGAGGTAATTCCATGATGTCGCCACGCGGTGTGAAGACATAGATCTCATCGGGGAACAAATCAATTTTCACGTTCTCCAAAAATTCCATGGAGTTACCGGCGTGTTGTTGAATTTCTAATACG
>CAZPAE010000048.1:0-9664 GCA_964584455.1 uncultured Thioalkalispiraceae bacterium | reverse complement strand
CTTGCGCGCTATTTCCTGCATGATCACCGGTTTTATATAACCAATGGGCCGCAATCCCCGCTTCTGCCACTTTGTGCATATCTTCAGTACGTATCTGTACTTCAATGGGAACACCATAAGGGCTAAACAACACCGTATGCAGGGACTGATAACCATTGGTTTTGGGGATCGCGATATAATCTTTGAACCGGCCTGGCACCGGTTTATATAAGTTATGTATCGCGCCCAGTACCCGGTAACACATGTCTACGGTGTTAACGATAATACGAAACGCATACACATCCATGACTTCATTAAAAGGCAAAGACTTCTCACGCATTTTGCTGTAAATGCTGTACAGATGTTTTTCGCGTCCAATCACTTCGCCTTGTAGTGATTCTTGTTTTAAGCGCCCTTTTAAGGACTTTTCTATTTTGTGCACAATCTCTTTGCGATTACCGCGTAACTTGGTCAGCCGATCGCCTAAAACGCGATGGCGCAGTGGATAAAGTGCGGCAAAACCAAGTTCTTCGAGCTCTAAGCGCACTTGGTTCATACCTAAGCGATTGGCAATGGGCACATAGATATCTAATGTTTCACGGGCAATCCGGCGACGCTTCTCGGAGCGCATCACACCCAAGGTGCGCATGTTATGTAATCGATCGGCCAGCTTTACTAAAATAACGCGTAAGTCCCGCGTCATAGCCAGCATCATTTTGCGAAAGTTTTCCGCTTGTGCTTCAACTTTAGATTCAAATTGGATTGTGGTGAGCTTGCTGACCCCATCCACCAGCTCCGCCACTTCTTCACCAAATTGGTTAGTTAGCTGCTCTTTTGCGGTTGGGGTATCTTCAATGACATCGTGCAGTAATGCGGCAATCAGACTCTTATGGTCCATGCGCATTTCAGCCAGAATGCGAGCTACGGCAACGGGATGATAGATATAGGGTTCGCCGGTCTTACGGCATTGGCCATCGTGTGCATCGGCACCAAATAAATAAGCCCGATAAACCTCTGCGATTTGATCGGGCTCAAGATAGTCTTCTAGCATCTCGCACAGATGACTAATACGAAATGCAGTGAGATCGCCAGTAGGATTGATTTCTGTTAACGGGGTAGCAATCGCGTCAACTCCTACAATTATGCGTCGCCAGTATTACCCTCTTGCCCCATGGCGGGAGTAGGTTGCAGATTATTCGCGGCCGGTGCCGGTGCTGGCATTTCCATACCCGGTACTGATTCCATATCTTCAGCAGTCACTTCTACACCGTTAGCCTCTTCTTCAACTTCTTCAGGCTCATCAATCGCTTTAGGGTCGTACAGACCTTCTGCAATTTCACGCAAAGCAACAACCGTTGGTTTGTCATTTTCCCACTCTACTAAAGGCTCTTTGCCATTGGCAATTTGGCGAGCACGCTTGGTCGCCACTAAAACCAGTTCAAAGCGATTGTCGACAGCATTTAAACAATCTTCAACGGTAACACGTGCCATCAATTACTCCTAAGACGCTAATTAATATGAAAAAATTGGATTTAGGTTGGTATAAATATACGCAGATCTAGCAAGTATACTGGCTAGCCTCTGATCACGCCAGTAATTGCGTGATCAATGCTGCCAATTCTGTACGCTGGCGGGCCAGCACTAGCCGCTGGCTCGCAATAATCGCGGCCAGCTCAGACAGGGCCAAGCTAAAATCATCATTTACCACCACAAAATCATATTCGTCCCAATGGGACATTTCGCTGATCGCATCACGCATTCGCCTGGCGATAATTTCATCACTATCTTGCCCGCGCCCCTGTAGCCGCGCTTCTAATGCCGCGCGTGAGGGGGGCAAAATAAATACACTGACCGCATCGGCAAACCGCTCCCGCACTTGGCGCGCGCCCTGCCAATCGATTTCTAAAATCACATCTTGGCCTGCTGCCAATTGTGTCTCGATAGCATGATGCGAAGTACCATAAAAATTATCGAACACCTTGGCATGTTCAATAAACGCATTCTGGCTAATCATTTGTTCAAACTGTGGGATATCCACATAATGATAGTGCTGCCCATCCACCTCACCAGGACGCTTTGCTCGCGTGGTATGGGAAACCGATACCACTAAATTTGGAGTTTGCTTAATGAGCTCCGTCACTAGGCTGGTTTTGCCCGCGCCAGAGGGTGCCGAAAATATATAGAGTGTGCCTTGTGCTGAATCGGTCATTATTCAATATTCTGTACTTGCTCGCGCATTTGCTCAATCATTACTTTCAAATCCACCGAGGCGCTACCAGTCCTGGCATCGGTCGATTTTGATCCCAGTGTGTTCGCCTCGCGATTAAGCTCTTGCATGAGAAAATCCAGACGCCGCCCCACCGGTTTATTTTGCTTTAATACGCGACGTACTTCATTAATATGCGTAATAAGCCGATCAATTTCTTCATCCACATCGATCTTTTGTGCCATATAAGCCAGCTCTTGCTCAAGACGAGATTCATCTAACTCTGTTTTAATTTCTTCTAATCGAGACAATAAACGATCACGCCAGTTTTGTTTAATCTCTGGGACTAAGATCTGGACATCTTTAACAATTTGCTCAATACCATCACAACGTTGTTCAATCACGGCTTTGAGTTTTTCGCCTTCACCTTCACGTACTCGGATCATTTCTTTGAGTGCATCTTGTAACAAACCCAAACAAGCTTGATGCAACTCATCGGGATCCACTTCTGGCGTTTGCATGACACCTGGCCAACGAATGACTTCTAATGGGCTAACTGGCCGGGTTGCATCAAAGCAAGATGTGACTTGCTGACAGGCTTCGGCTAATTTTTTCATTAAATCCACATCTAGGCTAATATCGTCGCTGGTTTGTTGCTGCGGCTGAAAACGAATACTGCAGTCCACTTTGCCTCGATTTAAGCCTTGCTGTATGCCATCGCGCAAACGCGTTTCTAAGACACGTAACTCTTCGGGTAGGCGCAGCGAGACATCTAAATAGCGGTGGTTGACGGAACGCAATTCCAACGTCAATGTGCCCCATGGGGCAACCCGTTCCTGACGAGCAAATGCGGTCATACTACGAATCATGCTGTTTCCTTCTTGGCCTAAAATAAAACGTCATTAAAGCAAGGTCGCACTGTAGCCGACTTAGTTATCTGCCACAACAAAATGTGTGGTAAGCTTACGGCCACGTCGGCAAATAATCTGTATTTTACTGATAGTTAACCCAATTTTATTGTTCTCTATCCTGTTTTAACCGACCAGCAGTATAAGATACGATATTGTTAACCTAGATAAATAACATGGCTGTTCCGCAAAACGCATTGCCACCAGGCACTTCATTGGATGAGTTCACGATTGAGAGCGTTCTCGGTGGTGGCGGCTTCAGCGTTGTCTATTTAGCCACCCCCCATGCCGGTGGGGACGCGGTCGTCATTAAAGAATACATGCCCAATACCTTGGCCACCCGCAATGCCAATATGTCGGTTATTCCTTCAACAGAACAAGACAATGAGCGGTTTGCCCATGGCAGGCGATTATTCTTCCAAGAAGCCAATACCTTAGTCACGCTCAAACACAACAATATTGTCAACGTGATCAATTTCTTTCGCGCCAACGGCACCGTTTATATGGTGATGGAATACGAAGAAGGCGTGAATATGCAAACTTATATTAAGAAGCATAATGGTAATTTAAGTGAGTCGTTTATTAAGGCCGTATTTCTTCCGTTACTCGATGGCTTAAAAATGATTCATAGTCGAGGTTTACTGCATTTAGATATTAAACCCAGCAATATTCATTTACGTTCAGGAGCCAAACCTTTGCTATTGGACTTCGGAGCCGTACATGAAATGATGCAAACCCGACAGTTTCAGCCTAACCAGGTTATCACGCCTGGCTATTCGCCCATTGAGCAATTGGACCCAGGTGGTTATGTTGGGCCTTGGACGGATATTTATGCTATTGGCGCAACCATGCGCGCCTGTTTAGAAGGTGTTTCACCGCCAGCCTCACCAGCCCGGCGCGAGAAAGATGCCATGCGGCCTGCGGTGAGTGCCTTTAAAAAACGTTATTCTGCACATTTACTCGAAGCGGTTGATTGGGCCATGGAAGTTGATCCCCTATTACGGCCCCAATCTGTCGATAAGTTGGTTGAAGCGATTAACGGAAAATCGTCTCGCCAAGAGAAAAAATCATTATTCGGGTTTTAGTCTATGCAATACGTCATTGGACGCACGAGTCGTTTAGGTAATCGGTCTATTAACCAAGACCGGCTTGCCGCATTGGAACGTGAGAATACGGTGATGCTAGTGCTTGGTGACGGGCTGGGTGGTCGTACTGGCGGCGAGTTAGCTGCCCAAGTAATGGTGGATACTATTGCCAAAGCATTTCAAGCCGCTAGCTTGCCGATCACTGATCCAAAAGCCTTTATGACCCAAGCCCTGCACCATGCGCACTTTGCCGTGATTGACGAGGGTAAAAAACAAGATCCGCCCTTAAGCCCAGGCACCACCGCAGTATTGTGTTTAATTCAAGATGGTAAAGCTTGGTGGGCACATGTGGGCGATAGCCGACTTTATTTATTCCGTGGCTCGATCCCCATTTATCGCACCAAGGATCATTCCTACGTAGAAAAATTATATCAACGTGGTGAAATCACCCACGACAAACGTTCATCCCACCCACTGCGTAACTATATGACGCGTTGTATTGGGTTATCCAACAGTGTGCCTGAAGTCACGGTCAGTAGCGAAGTAGCATTACATCAAGGTGACATCATTATGTTATGCACCGATGGCCTATGGGAACCTTTAGAAGAAATGAAGATGGGCGTCAAAATTATGGATGGCCGTTTAGCTGATGCCTTATCCGCTTTGGCAGAAGAAGCAGAACAACAAACTTATCCTAGTAGCGATAATATTAGTGCTGTGGCAATCCAAATTATGTCATTACAATTAATTGGCCGCGCACTGAATGAAAATATCGATAAACAAGTCGAAAAAGCAGCACAATTAGATCCGGTACAAAATGCCATCGATGTCATTGAGTCTACCTTCAAACTTTACAAAGACGAATTAAAATAGACCATCACTGATTGTGGCAAATTGCGCCTAGTCCCGTTATCCTAACCCTGTTTTTACTCACTCAAGATTGAAGGGAATCCTATGCGCCCAAGTGGTCGTTCTGCCAACCAAACTCGCCCCGTTACCATTACTCGCAACTACACTAAACATGCCGAAGGCTCCGTATTAGTGGAGTTTGGTGATACAAAAGTGTTATGCAATGCCAGCGTTGAAGAGCGCGTACCTGGTTTCTTAAAAGGTAGTGGACAAGGCTGGGTCACCGCAGAATATGGCATGCTCCCGCGCTCCACAGGTAGTCGCATGGGTCGCGAAGCGGCTAAGGGCAAACAAGGTGGTCGCACCATGGAAATCCAGCGACTCATTGGTCGCTCGCTGCGTGCTGCGTTGGATCTCAACCAACTCGGTGAACATACCATTACTGTAGATTGCGATGTCATTCAGGCCGACGGCGGTACCCGCACCGCATCCATTACCGGTGGTTTTGTCGCCTTAGCCGATGCTGTGCAATATTTACTAGACCAATCACTGATTACCACTAACCCTATTCAACACCATATTGCCTCCATCTCGGTGGGTATTTACCAAGGCGAACCGGTTTGTGATCTAGACTATATTGAAGACTCTAATTGTGAAACGGACATGAACGTGGTGATGAATGACCAAGGTGGTTATATTGAAGTACAAGGTACTGCCGAAGGGGCAGCTTTTTCAGCAACTGAGTTACAAACCATGTTAGCACTGGCTGACCAATCCATTGCTTCACTAATAGAAAAACAACGTGATGCGCTAAAATAACATCATGATAGAAAAAATTGTTTTAGCCAGTAATAATCCCGGCAAAGCACGTGAATTTGGCCAGCTTCTTTCAGGACTGAATATAGAGGTCATCTCTCAAGCAGAATTCGCTGTTCCTGAAGCAGAAGAAACCGGCCTAACGTTTATTGAAAATGCCATCATCAAAGCACGCCATGCGGCTGCCCATACCGGCCTACCTGCCATGGCCGATGATTCCGGTCTCGAAGTTGATGCCTTAGCAGGTGCGCCAGGGATTTACTCTGCACGTTATGCAGGCGAAGGGGCCAGTGATGAGCAAAACCTAAATAAATTATTGGCTGATCTACATGCTAGCGGCCAAACAGCGCGCCAAGCCCGCTTTCAATGCTTGATGGTGTTTATGCGCCACCAAACAGATCCTACACCGTTAGTATGCCAAGGCACTTGGGAAGGTGAGATCATTGATACGCCTCAAGGCGATAATGGTTTTGGTTATGATCCTATTTTCTATGTTCCTAGCGAACAATGCACCTCGGCACAGCTTGCTCCAGAGAGAAAAAATGCATTAAGTCATCGTGGTCAAGCACTACAATGTTTATTAAAACAATTAACGCCATCGTCCTGATGAAAAAAACAACGCCGACATACCGTTTTATCTTTGTTTTATTATTCAGTGTATTGAGTGTTGGGCTACAGCAAACCACTTTTGCCGCTGAAACAGAGCAGGTTTTTAAATCATATAAAAACCGATTATTACAAATTCGGGTTATCGATAAATCCACTAATACTAAATCAACCATTGGCAGTGGTTTTTATATTGATAGCAAAGGCACCATCGCAACCAATTACCATGTCATATCAAAACATGTGTTTCATCCCAAACAATATCGCATTGAATACTCAACCCATGATAACCAAGTATTCCAAGCAGAATTAGTCCATGTGGATGCGATTCATGATTTAGCCATTTTACACAGCGAGGTAACAGATACCCCCTTACTCAGAACCAGTCATCATGAGGTTGAGAACGGGGTACGCATTTATACTTTGGGTAATCCCATGGATTTGGGCATGAGTATTGTGGAAGGCACCTATAACGGCTTAACCGATGATACGATGCATGAACGTATTTTATTATCCGGTGCATTAAATTCTGGCATGAGTGGTGGCCCGTCCATCACTGCGGATGGCGCAGTAGTCGGTGTCAATGTTGCCACCGCAGGTAACAGTATTGGTTTTTTAGTACCGGTCAAATACCTCACACTACTTATTGCCGAAAAACCTAAAACACCGCCCAAAGACTTTATTGCTTTAATTCATCAGCAATTACTGGTTAACCAGAATCGTTATATCTCTTCACTATTAAGTAAGCCCTTACCGACCCAAGAGCTAGGTGATTATATTGTACCGGCTAAAATGGCTGACTATATTACTTGCTGGGGTGACTCAAAAGAAACCGGCATGCCTTACCGAAAATCTGATAGCTTCTGTGCAACCAAAAACAATATCTATTTAAACAGTAAACTATCGACCGGCACCACACAATACATTCATCATTATCTTGAAGCCAAACCCAAATCCATGAACCAGTTTCAGTTTGCGGCATTAATGCAATCTTATTACTCAAACCCCTCTAGTTCTTTATCCGGTTATGAAGAGGACTTTACTGAGTTTCAATGTAAAACAGACCATGTACAACATCATACCCTAAAACTGAAGATGGCTTTTTGTCTAAGGCAGTATAAAAAGTTTACTGGACTCTATGACATGGTACTTAGTGCCGCCAGCTTAACTGAGAAAACCCGTGGTATTGTTACCACCTTATCACTTTCCGGTGTGAGCTATGAAAACGCGATTAAATTTTCCAAGCATTATATGGAGACGTTCCGATGGAAGCACCCATCATAATTGAAATACTGGACCGGTTTGGAAAGGTCAAAGAACGTCATAAAATAAAACAGTTTCCGATCACCATCGGTCGCTCCTACCGTAACGACATTATCATCGATGACAACTATATTTCACCGCAGCATATAGAACTCAAACTCGATGAAAACAATCGCGTCGCTATACACGACTTACAAAGCAAGAACGGTACATTTACTTTATCTCCCATCACTCGGCAAGATATTATCCCCACACAAGAGAACCTACGGATTCGTATTGGCCACACAGATATTCGGATTCGTTCCGAAGCATTTAGTATTCGTGACACCTATGAGGATCATGGCTTACCCAGTCGATGGCATTTTATAATGACTACGGGCATTTTTATGCCGGTCGCGTTTTTTCTGTTAGCTGGTGTTCTATTCTTAGATGCCTATTTGCAAACGACCAGCACCATAAATATCAATCGAATTATTAGTGCCATTTTGCCTATCTTAATTATTGTTTCGGCTTGGTCATTTATTTGGTCTGTTGTCAGTAAAATTGTCACGCATCGTTTCTATTTTACTTACCACCTTATGTTGGTTAGCTTATTGTTGTTTGGTTTTTACTTTATTGAAACCAGTTTTGAATATATTGAGTTTATTTTCCCAATGGGCGGTATTGATACCTCATTAACGGTTATCTCAGATTTAGCTTTTACCGGTTTACTGCTTTATGGTCATTTACACCAAAGCACTCATTTCACTGCTAAGAAAACCAAGCAAGTCGCCAGTGTGACTGCGGCTATTATTGTCAGCGTAGCTTATCTTGTCAGCTTTGTTAACGAACCTGAATTTGAATCACAACCTATTTTTTCAGAGTTCATTAAGCCCCCGATGTTTGCTGTTAGTAAAACCAGTGATTTAGAAACATTTTTCTCTGATATTGATACGACACTTTATTTTGAAAACAAAAAAACAAACTAATCATGCAACAGTTTTCTGAACTGCCCCCGCTTGCTTTATATATTCATTTCCCCTGGTGCATAGAAAAATGCCCTTATTGTGATTTTAATTCGCATGAACTAAAGCAAGATTTACCTGAACTAAACTATATCAATGCCCTACTAAGCGACCTGGACAATGAATTGCCGTTAATTTGGGGGCGTCAAATTGACAGCATTTTTATGGGTGGCGGTACACCTAGCTTATTTTCTGCAGATAGCCTGGCACAATTATTATCCCAGCTACGCGCACGACTTAATTTTAAACCCAACATTGAAATCACCTTAGAAGCCAACCCTGGTGCAGTAGAACAAGCTCGTTTTCGAGCCTATCGTGAACTAGGAATTAATCGGCTATCTATTGGCGTACAAAGCTTTAACCAAAAACATTTACAATCATTAGGGCGTGTCCATTCTGCACGGGAAGCCATTAAAGCTATTGAAATCGCACACCAAGCTGAATTTGATAATATCAATCTTGATTTAATGTACGCGCTGCCAAATCAAACCATTGGTGAAGCCAAGGGTGATATTCAAATGGCATTAGCATTTAACCCAAACCACCTATCCCACTACCAGTTAACCATTGAACCGAATACGCTGTTCTATCATCGTCCTCCTATCACCCCAGAGGAAGAGGATGTCATCGAAATGGAAATCACTTGTCGTGAGCAATTAACCCAAGCAGGCTTTGAACGGTATGAAATTTCTGCTTTTGCCAAGCCTGAGCATCGTTGCTTACATAACCTTAACTACTGGTCATTCGGTGATTACCTGGGGATTGGTGCAGGCGCACATGGCAAAATTACCGATAGCCAACAGCAACAGATTCAACGACGTTGGAAAACCAAACACCCTGATGACTACATGGCTGGAAACTATCTAGCAGGCCATAAAACACTATCCAACGATGAAGTCCGATTTGAATTTATGCTCAATGCGTTGCGCCTTATTGATGGGTTTGATA